>JBFYQI010000026.1:0-7814 GCA_041302875.1 Ignavibacteria bacterium | reverse complement strand
GTATTGGATCTCATGATATGCGGCATTCGCGTTTCCCTCGGTCATTGCGAGCAACGTCAGAACCGCCGGCCATCCGCACATGCTCGTCGCAAGTCCCGGGATTCGTTTTTGCGCGTTTGTCTGCAAGGTGGTGAGCAGCCGCTTCGTGGAATTTGCCCGGATCGCTCCGGCGGTGACAGCATCGATCAGCATCGCATCGTCGGCCGATGGATAATGCGAGAAGTCGGAACTGATGATGAACAGATTCTTTCGAGAGAAGTACGGCTGAAGGAAACGCGCGATCGATCGGCAGACGCTCGGGTCATCCGTCGCGATCACGATCGGCACGATGGTGAACGGCTTCTTCAAATGATATTGCAGGAAGGGAGAACTACCTCGATGCAATGCTCATCACGATGAGCGTCTGTGCGTTCAACGAAGAGCGATGAGTTCCGGATCAACTCCCGCCCAAGCGCGGTGTTGACGCAAACGGCACCGAGCGGCGTGGCAAAATCACCGGAGACGTACACCGCCCCGCCGTCAAATCCCACGCGATGACTCGGTCCCAGGATGAAGATGTTCTCGATTTGCGCATTCGGATCGATCTGCCTGATCGCGGATGCGGCGACCTCTCCAGAGAACTCATAACCGGCATGCGGAACGATCAGCGCGACAAGACTGGAATAGCCTGCTGAGGGTCGTGAACGCGCGAACAGCGATGCGAGGTCGAGCCGCAAGGTCGAGCGGTCGGCGGAGTAGAATGTTCCTGCGACCGCCGGAGCACGATTCGCAGCGTCATGTTGCGCGGAACAATGCGTCGGGAGAACTGCACCGAAAAGGGAGAGCAACAGCAAGCGGAGGACGATTCCCATGTAACACCTCCGGTGGTGAGGAACAGAGGGGTTCACAGCACATCATGATTTCGTTCGTTCCATTGCCTTTCGGAAGGCCATCGCAGGTCCCCAATACCCCTTGCGATGCAACCAAAGAGTGATCGCGTGTGGGTCGATCATGCGTGCCAGCGCGAAGAGCACCCAACCGATGGTCAACGCGCGAAAAGCGATCCAGAAGATGTGTTCCCACGTCGTTCCGGCGGCGAGAAGCACAAGTGCAATGATGGCGATGGGAATCCAGAAGTGCGGACGGAGGACATCGCGCAGGCCGTCGCGTACCGCATCTCGCTTCGTGAGGCCGCTGCGAGCGAGGCGGCTTCGATGCGCACTGCGACGAATGAAGGCGATGATCCGTTCGGAAGAGTGTTGCCGATGGATCCATGCGACAAGCGTGATGCTGGCCGAAATACATCCCCACACCGAAGACCACAGCACCAACAGCGACACGCTCGTGATGTGGCCGAGATTCAGTTTCTGGACCAGCCACTGAAGGATCGTGTCATAGGCGAGCAAGAGGTCACCGCCGATGAGCAGATACTGGAAAAGAACACCGAGCGTGGCGGCCCATGCTCCCACAAGCCAAGCGCCCGCAACAAGTCCTATGACATTCCACCCGAGAAACGCGACGGCACCGCCAAAGAAGATCCCCTGCGTGGAGATCGCAAGCATGGGACGCAATCGGTTGCCCATCGGAGAAAATGCTTTAAGACCTGCGGAGATGAACGGCACGCCAACGACGCGGCTCTTTTGCTGAATGCGTTCTCCCGCGTACATCATGACGACGCACTGAACGGTGGAGAGGAATAATCCGCGAAACGGGATCTGCGCGGTATGAAGCACCGAGCCAACAACAGCTTCGAATCCTCCCGCGGCAGCGCCAAAGGTGCCGATGACGGTCCAGTCCGCGTGATGTAGATAAACATTCTTCAAACGCGCGAGAGCGTCCTTCGAGACCGCATCGATCACGACATCAAACTGAATGCCCAATTGGGTCTGCACTGCGTCGAGGCAGGAATTGCGGACAGCGATGATCATCACTTCAGCATTTGCCTGACGGAGTGAATCCCAGTGACGCGCGTGACCGTCTCCCGCCGCTTCCATTGGACCAAATTCATCGAGCACGATTGCTGCGAGTGGTGGTGCGGTCGCGAGGGACACCGACCATTGCTCCACCTCGCGAGCGGTCTCGGGATCGAACTCATAAGGGGGTTGGAGGGAGTTGCTGCGTCGGGCGTACGGCCGTTGTTCCTCGGTGGCAACCCAGAGGAGGTCATAGCGGTTCGCTCCCTGTTGATCCTGGACGCGGTCGATGGGGAGTGCGAGGAACCCATCCACGCGGCGCTCGTTATTCTTCGCCCACTGAACGAGCTGGGAGAGGAGACTGGTTTTGCCCGATCCAACCGGGCCGGTCACAGCGACGAAGGTCATGGGGGAAGATACGAAGGGAAGAGGAGAAAATGGAGGGGGATGCACCGGGAACATATCCCGGTCGTTCACCGGGAAAGTGACCCGGTCAGGTATCGGGACATTGACCCGGTTCGACCTCGAATCATTGGTGCACCCCAAAACGTGACCCGGACGGGACAATGGTCGGGTCTGTTCTTGACCTAGTCCTTCCTCTGGGCCCTGCTCTGGGAAGATGGACAGCAACAGCAATTGAACCCCTCCCCGGATTTTCGTAATTTGAGATTTCCGTGACCCACAAACCCTGACATGGACCTTATTTCCCTTATCATCCTGCTGGGTATGGCCCAAGGGATATTTCTTGGAAGCCTGCTCATTATCATTCGAAGCCCAAACCGGCGCGCGAACCGGTTCCTCGGCGTCCTGTATTTTACCTTTTCCATCAGCATCAGCCATTTCTTCTTTCTGCGCACAGGTCTCTATTCGCAATTCCCGTTCATGCTCCGGGTCTCGTTCCCAGTCCTCTTCCTGTTTGGACCGCTCTATTACTACTACGTACGCATTCTCACGGATCGGACCGTATCGCTCCGCCCTGTGGAACTTCTTCACACGCTTCCGTTCGTCGCTACGATTGCAATGAGCATCCCGTTCTTTCTAAGTTCCACCCAGGAAAAGCTGGCGAGCATCGAACCGGCTGGCGATCCCACATGGATTCACATGGGAATGATCATCGGGTCCATCCAGGTTGTCCATGTGTTCGTCTACGTCGGCGTCGTTCTTCGCATCCTCCGGCAATATGACAACCGCATCCGGGAGATGAAATCGTCCATCGAGCGGATCAACCTCCGGTGGCTCCGGACGGGGACGATCGGCTTCATCGTCGTTTTCAGTCTCATCTTCATCCTCATCCTGCTCCAGGCGGCCGGCATCCCGACGTATGAGATCTACTCCATCTCCGTCCCGATCATGGTCACTGTTGTCATCTACATTCTGGGCTATCTTGGATTGCGTCAGCCGGAGATCTTTTCACCGTCGGAGGAGCTCGGAAAGAAGTACGAGCGATCTTCCCTGACCGCAGAACGATTGGAGGAGTACACACACCGCCTTCAGGAACACATGGAAACCAAACACCCGCACCTCGATGATGAACTCACGCTGCCAGCCCTGGCCGATCAGCTTTCCATTCCGCCGCATCACTTGTCCCAGGTCATCAATAGCCGATACAACCTGAGTTTCTTCGATTTTGTCAACGGCTATCGCGTGGAAGAGGCGAAACGCCTGCTGCTGGACAAGTCGAAGTCCGCATACACGATCCTGGCGATCGCGCAGGAAGCCGGCTTCAATTCCAAGACCGCGTTCAACGCCGCATTCAAACGCCTCACAGGTCAAACTCCTTCCGCGTTCCGTTCGCCCCAATTGCCGTAAATTCGCCTTTCCACGTCCACCCTTATAAGGACGGACAACCTCTCCGGTCCGCTCCTATAATCCAGACCGATTTTCCCTCCGGCATCGCGTATCATATACGCAACATAACCACAGGAGGGTCTCATGTCGTCTGCAGTCCGTACGTTTGCCACGCTTCTCTTCTTTTCATCGCTCGCGCTCAGTGCCATCCAACAGCCGGGCGCGATCAAAGGAACGGTCGTTGATAAACACACCAAGGAACCACTCGGCGGAACGACCGTCCGCCTCGCCGGACTTCCGAAGGGCGCAAGCACCGATTCCACCGGCCGATTCCTGATTGCCGATGTGCCGGTCGGACTTCATGCGATTGAGGTTCGTCTTCTGGGATATGCGCCGCTGACGCGGACCGATGTCGATGTGACACCGGGACGAACGGTCACCGTGCTGTTGGAACTTCAAGAATCAACGCTGCAGACAGAGGGCGTCACGGTCTCCGCCGGGTATTTCCCGTCGCTGGAGACGATCCCCGCCGGGTCGATCGCCTTCAACGCACAGGAGATCCGTCGCTCCCCAGGATCGGCGAATGACGTTAGCAGGATTCTCATGGTTCTGCCGAGCGTTTCCGCCGTTGCCGACAATGCGAACGACCTCGCCGTTCGAGGCGGAGCGCCGATGGAAAACGCATTCTTCGTAGACGGCATCCCGGTCCCGAACATCAATCATTTTCCCGTGCAGGGATCGAGCGGGGGACCCATTGGCATCCTGAACGTGGACCTCATCGATAACGTGGACTTTCTGACGAGCGGATTCCCGGCATCCTTTGGAGATCGAACCTCATCGGTTGTGGACATTCGGCTCCGCAATGGAAACCCGGATCGGACGTATGGAAAAACGTTCCTGAGTTTTGCCGGATTCGGGGGAATGGTGGAAGGACCGCTTTCCTCCGGCTCGTGGATGGTTTCTGCGAGCAAGAGCTATCTCGATCTCGTGGTCGGTGCGATCGGCACGGGCGTTGCGCCGCAATACGGGGATGTGCAAGGGAAGGTCGAATTCGATCTGTCACCGAAGCATCGTCTCACGTTCCTGGAGATCCTGGGACAGAGCAAGATCGACATGACGCGCGCGACATCCGCTGAAAACGGACAGCGCTACTATGGCGTCAACAAGAACCTTCAGAACACCACGGGAGTTTCGTGGCGGGCGATGTGGAGTTCTTTGTACACGTCCCTCACGACGCTTTCATTCTCCGGAACACGCTTCCAGGCGAACTTTTCGAAAGTGCTGTCCGGGGGCCTCGCCGTTGCGAGCGACAACACGGAACAGAACATCGCGCTCCGCAGCGTGCACACGCTCATGCTCGACCGGAACGATCGTATCGAGTTCGGCATGGAAGTGCGGTACGATGCGGGCGAATTCGACTACACCAGCGTTGGAGACACGAATCGGTTCGGCATTCTGGCGCCGACGTTCAATGTATCCCGGAACATCACCTCGCCGAAGGGAGCGCTCTTTGCCACCGTCACACTCACGCCGATGAGCGGATTCGCCGTCTCGTTGGGCGCGCGGGGGTCATATTATGACCGGAACACGAAACTGCTTGTTGAGCCGCGTGTGGGAATGTCGTGGACGGCATCGGAAGACCTCACCTTCAAAGCGAACGCGGGCGTGTTCCACCAAGACCTGCCGCTCATCCTTCTTTCGAGCGGAGCGTTCAGCGGACTCCGGCAGATCGAGGCCGTTCATGCCGGCATCGGACTCGAATATCGGATTACACCGGACACACGATTCACGTGGGAAGCGTACGACAAGGAATACCGCAGTATGCCGCTCGACCCGAGCGATCCAACGCTCTCCATCGTGGACCAATCTGTTTTCAATCAACGGTTCTCTCCGCATCAGATATTGGAGAGCAGGGGAAAAGCCCGGACGCGCGGCATGGAATTCATGGTGCAGAAAAAGATGGCCCGGGAACTGTACGGACTCATCAGCGCCTCCGTGTTCCGCAGCAGATATGAAGACGCGAACGGAACGTGGCGCAACCGCATCTACGACAATCAATATATTTTCAGCATGGTGGGGGGATACAAACCGGAGGGAAGCTGGGAGTATGGCATCCGCTGGTCGTATGCCGGAGGAGGGCCGTACACGCCGTTTGACGAAGCGGCATCACGGCAGGAAAACATGGGAATTGTAGATGCGTCGCGCATTCTCGGTGAGCGATACCCGGCGTATCATTCGCTCAACATCCGGGTCGACAAGAAGTTCTATTTTGAGCGCACCGTGCTGGACATCTACCTGAGCGTCTGGAACGCGTACAACCGGAAGAATGTTGCAAACTACATTTGGAACGAAGCAACGAATCAACCAGGAACGCAGAACCAATGGAGCATTCTTCCGATGATCGGAGTGGAGTACGAATTCTGATCGCGGATGTACGCAGGTTCGAGTTACGGATCCCGCGGTGCGTATGGCGGGATCCATGACCGTGTCTTGTCACCCCTGAAGGAACATCTCCCAAAGCTTCCATAACTCCCGCGCATACGCTCTCCGCACGAACAACAGACGACGTCCCAGCGATTCACGAAGGAGGGAAGACGTAACTCCTGCATCATTCAGACGAAGTCCGGGAAAATGGTCGGGTCATTGGTCGGGCCTGTTCTTGAAGGATTGGCCGCGTGCTTCGCGCTGGGCAGTGCTCTGGGCAACGCTCTGGGCAATGCTCTGGGCAATGCTCCGAGCTGACCTTGAACCAATGGCTTAGGAACTACCCCGGTATCTCCGCTTCAACCAATCTCGCAAGAAGCTCAAGTGATTCCTGCCAGCCAAGGTAGCAGGATTCCAGAGGGATAGCATCAGGAATGCCCTCCTGCGTGATGGAGAGCTCTGTGCCGCAAGACACCGTTATCAGCACCAACGTCGTCTTCATGGTACCGGGCAAATTCGGGTCTTCAAATTCGTCTGTGACGCAGATCCGCTCGTTGGGCACAAGTTCGATGTACTTGCCTCCGAACGAATGCGATTGTCCTGAGGAAAAATTCGTGAATGACATCTTGTATGTTCCGCCAACTTTTGCCTCGAGGTGATGCACCGTGCCGGTGAATCCGTGCGGGGGAAGCCATTTGCACATGGCAGCGGGATCGAGGTATGCACGGTAGATTCGTTCAGCGGGGGCGCGAAGCACGCGGTGGAGGCGGACGGTGTTGGAGGGCATCGGAGGGGGTCCTGGCTGTGAATGGATTGCGTTGGGAGTTCGATACGTTCGATAACGCGCGGACGGGCAAAGGAATTCCCAGGAGGAAACACATCCCATTATTGCCCGTCCGAAGCCCGGGAAAGTGGTCGGGTCATTGGTCGGGCCTGTTCTTGAAGGATTGGCACTGTGCCTCGCTCTGAGCAGTGCTCTGGGCCTTGCTCTGGGCAGTGCTCTGGGCCTTGCTCTGGGCCGACCTTGAACCAATGGCAACCGGTCACTCCCCCCTTGCCTCCACCCGATACAGATCCTCCCCCACCCGCACCAGCCGTATCCCCGCCGTCTCCTCTGCCGCCCTCCACGATCGCAGTTCCTCCTCTTGCCATCGCTCCCGAACCGCCTCGAGGGGCTTCGTGTACGTCAGCCAACGGTCGACATCCCATTCGAACACCCGACTGAATAGATACACCGGCTTTCCCGCCGCGACCATCCGCTGTGACACCGGAATCTTCCAGGGATGCCGGCCGAGCAAGTACGACACGGCATCCGCGGCATAATTCTCCCGCTCATGATAAAAGACGATATCGATATCGCGGTGTTGCCTTTCACCCGCGAGCGTCTGATACAACATCATCATCGCATAATGATAGTTCGGCACGATGATGATGCAATCGCTGTCGATGTTCGTCAGAGCGCTCCGGACGTGCTCGTCCGCGAGTGTTTCAGTCCGCTGGGATGCCTCTCGGTAATTCAAACCGAATGCAACGATCGGCGCACAGCACAGAGCTCCCGCCGCCAGTATCCGAACTCGCCGTCGGTGATTGGCGAGCAGGCGCTCGGCTCCGGTTCCCGAAAACCAGGCAAAGACGACATAGCTCGGAATGAGATACGGGAAGAAGTCCTGGATGGCGTAGCCAACCGCGAACAGCAGATTGGCCCCGGCG
>JBFYQI010000006.1:0-4163 GCA_041302875.1 Ignavibacteria bacterium | reverse complement strand
GGCGATGGCGTCGCAGGGGACGGCATCTACTCCGAAACCGTTTCGGTGAATCCACCGCCGACTCCGGGCGACTATCTTTTCCACTTCCGTGCGGTCGACCGCTCGAACGATTCCAGCAACGTGCTGAGCAAAGCGATCGTGATAGACCAATTAGATTCCTCCTGCGCACCATCGTGTTTAGCCTCGCGGTTATATCCGCCGCTCACGGGCAGGTACTCCGTTCGTTCCAACTCGCGCCGCCTCCGATGAGCGACCTTCCACCGTCGAATCTCATCAATGAGCTCGTTGCGCAGAACGACACGCTCTGGGTGGGGACGGAAAACGGCCTGGCACGTCTCCGCATGCAGGGGGCATCCTGGGACGTCTTCGGATCCACCGCTCCATTCGACGGCAAAGGAGTTTCGGCCTTCGCCGGGAATGATGCAGTGTTATGGACGGCCGTCGCATACAGCATCGACCAACAGGATGAGCGCATCCCCTCCGGCGGGGGGCTCTACTTCTCCCTCGACCGCGGGCAGAACTGGACGTTCGTTGCGCAACCTGTGGATGAAGGCCTCGTCGACACGATCACGACGTACGGCGCGACAGGCATTCGGTCGCTCGCGATCACCACGACGGCAAACAATCTGACCTACGATCTCGCGGTGACGTCCGACGCCGTCTGGACGGCAAATTTCGCCGGCATGTTGCGGCGTTCGACTGACCTCGGCACGACATGGCAGAAGGTCGTACTGCCGCCTGATGGTGAACCAAGTTTCATCCGCTCCACCGACACCTTGAACTTCGACCTTGCACCAACGAGCGGCAAGGCAGGATTGACGGGCAATCTCAACCACCGGGTCTTCTCCGTACATGTCACCTCCGATTCCGTCATCTGGGTCGGAACGGCCGGCGGGATCAACAAAACGACCGACGGTGGCCAGAGCTGGCGACGGTTCTCACGACAGAACCAAACGGAATCGATCTCCGGCAACTTCGTGGTCGCCATTCGGGAGCAATTCTGGAACGGTCGACGCATCGTTTGGGCTGCAACGGTCAATGCGGAATCATCTGAGGAACAGCGCGGCGTCAGCTATTCGGATGACGGGGGTGAACATTGGAAGCGCACGCTGCTCGGAGAATTTGCGCACAACATTGCGATCCGTGACTCGATCGTCTACATCACAACGGACAACGGTTTGTATCGTACCAACGACTTCGGCGAGACTTGGATTCGGACCGGGAGCATCACAGACCCGCTGAATGGTCACCGGTTCAATTCAACCACGCTGTACGGCGTTGCCGTCCTCGGCGATACGGTCTGGATCGGCGGTCCCGAAGGCATTGCCTCCACCGTCGATTCGCCCGCCTCCCCTTTCGGGTCGCGCTGGAGCATTTTCCGCACGTATGCGCGTTCAACGTCTCCGTCTGAGGCGTATTCGTATCCGTCCCCCTTTGCACCGGACGACGAGGCTGTGCGCATTCATTACCGAACGCCGGGGACAGGACTCACCCGCGTAAGCATCCGAATCTTCGACTTTGCAATGGCTCCTGTGCGGACACTGCTCAACGATGCCGTTCGCACGGCAGGAACGGAGCATGATGATCTCTGGGACGGCCGCACCGACGGTGGTGCATTGGTTGCAAATGGGGTCTATTTCTTCCAGATCGAGTTTGAAGGACACGATCCCGTTTGGGGCAAGATCTTCGCGATCAAATGAAAAATCCATCCCGTCATATCTGCTTCTGCATCGCCTCGGGGGTGTTGTCGATCGTGCTCTCGACGCACATGTTCAGTCAGGCGGTTTCGACCGTTGGCGGATCACCCGGCGCAGCGTTTCGCATGGGGACAAGCGCGCGCGGGATCGCTCTGGGGAACGCGATGGTTGCCGTTCGTCACGGCATGCTCGCCGGTTCGGAGAACCCTGCTGTTGTTCCTGATCAGAGCACACTTGGCGGCTCCGTCGGTTTCTCGCTCCTTTCGCTCGATCGTCGCTTGAACCTTCTGACCTTCGGCCAACCGCTCAAACCAAATGCGGGGATCTCATTCCAGGTCATCAATGCAGGGGTCGCGAACATTGACGAACGGGATCGCGATGGTGTGAAGACAGGCTCCACTTCAACCTCAGAGAACGCCTTCATTCTCTCCTTCGGCCTGCGTCCCGATGATCGGCTCTCGATCGGTGTTTCGACGAAAGTGTATTATCACGTTCTGTATGAGGATATGAAAAGCACCTCCGTCGGCTTCAACGCGGGACTGCTGTATCGGATCGCCGATGACCTGACGCTCGGCGCCGCGATCCTCGACCTCAATTCGCGCTACCGGTGGGACAGCAAGTCTCTCTGGGGACGTTCAGGAACATCGGTCACAGAACGATTCCCGACGCGTCGTATCGTGGGGGTGTCCTATCTCGAACCGTCGACCCGGATCCTTGCCGCGACGCAGATCGAGTGGATTGCGGGAACAGCGATCGCCAGAGCCGGCGTCGAGTATCCGGTGCATGAACTCGTCGCACTCCGAGCCGGAATTGACCAGGTCTCCTTCTCGAACGATTTCACGCCGCGTCCATCGTTCGGGTTTCAGCTTCGACAGCCGCTCCTGACATGGACGCCATCGCTCGAATACGCGTTCGTGCTGGAACCCTATGGAGTCGGTGCTATTCACGTTGTTGGCCTTGCGGTGAGCATCCCATGATCCTGCGCACGCTGCTGTTTCTCATTCTCTACATCGCCTCAGTATCGGCGCAGGGTGTGTCGACAGGCGGCACTTCATTGCTCCTCCCCATCTCCGCGGATCAAACGAGTCTTGCAGATGCCGGCGTCGCTCTCCGCGCAACGGCCGGTGCGGCCTCAGTGAATCCCGCAGCGCTCGCGGGCGTCGAGCGGCCGGGACTCCGGTTCACGCATGTGCAATGGATGGCCGACGTCCGGACGCAAGCACTCGCTGCGGTCTTGCCGACAAGCAGTGTCGTCTACACCTTCGGGATCACCAACACATCGGTTCCGGGAATACCCGTTCGCGAGATACCCGGTCCGGCGACGAGCGAATTCACGGCACGCGCTGTTTCGATGCGCGCAGGCGCCGCGTTCGGCCTTGCGGATGAAGTGTACGCCGGCATCACCGTCAAGTATCTCTATGAACGGCTCTTTGTGGACGATGCCACCGGCGGCGCGGTCGATCTGGGCATCCTCTACGATTCTCCGGACCTTCCATTCCGTCTTGGCGCCTCCCTGACCAATCTCGGGAGCCTGAGCGCGTTTCGCTCAGCAACGAACGACCTTCCAACGGCATTTCAGGTCGGTGCGGCGCGGTCGATGGAGTTGATCGGCGTTACCTGGACCGGAGTCGTTTCCTACATGCGTGAGACTCGGGTGCAAGCGGATCATTTTCGCGCAGGACTCGAGGCAACGTATGCATCCGCCGTCAGCGCTCGTATCGGTTATGCCAGCGGATACGAAACACGCGGACTGAGTTATGGTCTTGGCGTCCGGTATGAGTTCATCGAGTTGGATTATGCATACATTCCGATGTCGCTGGACCGCGCGGATGCGCATTGCATCACGGCGGGGATCTTGTTCTAGGCAACGGAGGCCGACATGGACAGAAAGCGGCTGCTGATCGGATCGGTGTTCGTCGTCCTGCTGGGCGTCTGGGTGGCGACGAACATGGGTGAACGTGAATCCATTGCGGGGATGCACGAATCGTGGAGTTCACTGACCGACGCGATGGCGCAATCGGGTACCGTGAGAAAAGCGGTTCTGGTCGACGTGTACACCAATTGGTGCGGATGGTGCAAGAAGATGGACAAGGATGTCTACACGGATGAAACGGTGAAGCAACTGCTCGACAGACATTTCATTGCCGTCAAACTCGATGCCGAATCGAGCGATCCGGTCACGGTCCATGGCTCAACCCTCTCCTCGGCAGAGTTTGCCCGACAGGCGGGCGTGACCGGATATCCCACGACGCTCTTCCTCGACGAAACGGGAAAACCCATCACGGCGATCCCGGGATACGTCGACGCCAAGCGATTCGCTTCGATCCTTCAGTACGTCGGCGAAGGGCATTATCGGACCATGTCCTACGACGCGTTCCGAAATCGACCTTCCTGACGATGCGCGTTTCGGGATTCACATTCGTCCGGAACGGCATCCGGTTCGATTATCCCTTCATCGAATCCCTT
>JBFYQI010000566.1:0-3711 GCA_041302875.1 Ignavibacteria bacterium | reverse complement strand
TTGAACGGGTTCGGATAGTTCTGCTCCAACGCGTTCTCGCGCGGGATGAGATCGACACCGCCGCTGTTCATCGCGACGAAATCCGGCTTCCCGACTACGATACGGAACGAGCGGCGACCGTTCCCCGAGTTGATGTCGAGCGTCTTCAGTGAACGCAGCGGAAGTGCCGTGCGGAGATCCATGTCCACGACGTAGCCGTCCCATTCTGCGGGAAGCGCTGCCTCCGCTTCGACGAATGAGAGTCGGAGCACCGCTCCCTTGTCTCCCGTGCGAACATGCATGGACCAAACGCCCCCCTCTTCGCTCACGCGACGGATATCCCGCATCAGACCCGCCTCATCGTCATCGAATGTTATGGCAACGTTCCGGTCACCAATGAATGGAGGTTGGAAGAGGTCAAGCGCGTCGTAACCATTCTCCGACGCCGTCGCCATGCCGAAACCATTCTCGAGGCACTGGATCCCGTTGTCCCGTCGGAATGCATCGACACCGATCTGCCATCCTTCTTCGGATGCACCGCGCACCAGGGTCTTGGGAATCACCCGACCAGCTACGGGAGGAGGCGCTTCAACTGTTCCTGTTGAAGGGATCATGCGGAATCGCAAGGTTCCCGCCTGACTCATCCGGACTGCAACGCCGCTCCACGGTTCAATGACATCCCCGCTTGACGGACGAACCCATCCGCTGATCGGTCCGGAGCCCGTATAATAGACACGGTCCTGGATCGTCCCCAGTCCCACAGCCGTAATGCTGTCGAACGGAACATTGAACGTGAAGGGATTGCCGACCAGGTTCCATCCGGTAGCAACATCGATCCCGGTCCCTGCCAGGTTGGCGGTCTGGGCGAGCATCCCCCGTCCTACCGCGACATGCATACTCGCATCACGGAGAATGAGGAAGAACGCTTTCCCGAGTGAGACGATGTTCTGGCTCTTGAAGGATTCGTAGTCGATCTTCTGACCGCCGACGTATTGCTGCATCCGCCATCGGCCATAATCATCGCCATCCAGCCGGTGGTCGCCGAGGCTACTCTCCATGAAACTGCTCGGACGCTTGTCATCCAGATCATAAGGAACGCTAAAGATGCGGTACGCTTTGACTTGTTCCGCGACGGAAAGCGAGCTGGCCGCTGGCAGCGTTCGGGGGTCGGGCTCCGACGCGACATCGTTCTGGACAGCCGCGGAGTAGCTCGGTGTCCGCGCAACATTTCCCGCACTGTCCCACACGGAGATCCGATAGTCGACACCGCTCACTTTCCCTGAGGATAGAAAATACGTGGGCGGAATAATGGCCTGGATTGCCGGAAACGATGTCAACAGGAAATTCGCCGACATGAACGAAGGTTCCGATGCTCGTTTGTATTCAAGATGCGCCGTTGCAATAGGGGCGCCCAACGCGGACTTCGTGATCGTCGCGCTCACGGTAGCGGTGGGAGTGACCGTTCCATTTGTCTGAACCGAAATGAGCGGAAGAGTGGTCGCGCTGTAGTTGATGATGGGTGCAACTGAATCGAACTTGACGACCGTCGTCGCTATCGACGCAGGATTTTTATTTCCGGCGTTGTCCTCAAGATAGACGTAGACCGTGTGTGTGCCGACTGCGGGCACGATCACGTTGATCGACGGTGTCGAGAGCAGAACGGACGTACCGGGTGACGATACGGTCGGTGCGGCATTGAACCTGTACCACGCCGCCTTGATTCCCGATGGGTCCGACGGCTGTGTCCAAGTCAGCGTGATGGGATTCTGACGGACCCAGGTCGCCGCGTTCGAAGCAAGGTTGATCGGCGCGGCGGGCGGTGTCACGTCGGATGCAGGAGTGATCGTGACGCTATCGATATTCGAATACGGAGACATACCATGATTGTTCACCGCCGCAACGCGGTAGAAATACTTCGTGCCGGCAACGACGGCGGAATCATACGCGTATGTTTGCGCGGCGGGCACGCTCTTCAGAACCGAGAATGTCGGGACTGCTTCCACCCGGCGTTCAACCTGGAACGAGTCCTCATTGGTCGAGGTCCGCGTCCAACCGAGCATGACCGCATTGTCGCCGAATAGGGATGCGATCAACGTCGAAGGCGCAGACGGGAGCTGGCTGATATCGGCACGGACGGCATACGAACGAGCGCTCTCGAACGACGTGAGATCAGTGGCCGTGACACGATAGTACCACGTCCCGCTCGGCACAAATGTGTCATCATAGCGCGTGTTTGTGGCGCTTCCCACGTAGGTCAGGCTGAGTGAATCCGTCCCGCGATAGATTCGGTATTCCGACAGCGGGACGATTCCACCGGGTCCCGTCCACATCAGTGAAACCGTGGAACCCGAAACACTCGCATACAGGTTGGTTGGCGTGGTTTGGAGGTTGAATTCCCAGGGAAGACGCGCGGTCTTCGAGATCCGCACTTCATCGATATCGAGCGCGGAGGAATTGCCGATCATGAGAATGCCGGCATTGTCGGTCGAGCCGATCAGCGGCGCCTCCGCCCGGCCTTCGAGTCGTCCATCGACGTAGATCAGGAGTGATGAACCCTCTCGGATTCCGGCGATATGATGCCAATTGCCGTCGGCGATCGATCGCTGCGCGCTGACGCCGACCGTGTGTCCCGCCGTCCCAACTCCGTCTGACACATCCATGAAGGGTACTCCTGCCGCGGACAATGAGAGTTCGTAGCCGGCACCGAGACGCCTCATGAGAAAACGTTGCTGCGACAGTGTCGTTGTGCGCACCCAGGCTTCGAGCGTGAACGCGCCGCTCCCCAGGTTCAGTGTCGCGCTGGTGGGAATATTGATCACTTCCCCCGAATTGATGTGTCGCGCAACGTTGAAGCGGCCGGTAATAGCGGTCGTTCCCGTGGGGACACCGTGATTCATATTTCCGCTCTCATCTGCAATGGTCGTGCTTCCACCTGGATCGTTCAGATGAAGAAGAAGAACGGTGTTCGCATCGGTCGTATACTCTCCTTCGACGAGCACACCACCCGGGATGACACGGAGTGCATAGCCTCTGGCGCTTTCAAACCCGGTGATATCGACGGCGCTCACGCGGTAGTAGTATGTGCTTCCCGCGGTCACGCTCGCATCGACATAGCTCTCTGTGTTGCTCGTGTCCAGAAAGGCCACATTGGTCGAATCAAATCCCCGGTAGATGCGATACTTCTGGACGGGCACTGTGCCGCCGCCGTTGTACCACATCAGATTCACGGACGAGCCGGCAACATACACATTCAGGTCGGTTGGAGGAAGCTGGAGATTGAATTCCCACGGTTCACGAACGATGTTCGAGAGGCGTACCTCGTCGATGCGTCCCTGATATGATCCTCGATCCGTGAATGAGGAGTAATACTGATCCTTTCCGATCCACAAGGGTTGCGTATTTTGGGTTGCACTGAGTTGCGGAAAGACCGACTGCGTCCGGAGCACTCCGTTGACGTAGAACTTGAGTTCAGTCTCCGTTCCCGTGAAACGCCGCGTGACAGCCACGTGCTGCCATTCATTCATGCGGAGCACACCGGGAGATGTTCCGTCCGTACGCCAGTTGTTCGCGGGAACATAGTGTGCAGTGAATCCGAGTGATCCACCATTGTAGAGCACACACAAATACGGCGCTGGAACATTGCTGGATCGCTTGGAGAGAAGCGCCATTCCCTGGTCTGCACCGGTCATCGTAAACGACGGCATGGTGGGATAGATCCACATCTCGACCGTC
>JBFYQI010000373.1:0-3828 GCA_041302875.1 Ignavibacteria bacterium | reverse complement strand
TATGTCTCCGAGAAGGCTATCCTCGCGCATGAACGACTGTCGATCGTGGACCCGCAGTCGGGACGGCAGCCGCTGTTCAGCCCGGACCGCAAGCAGATCCTCGCGGTCAATGGAGAGATCTACAATCATCAGGAGATTCGCGCACGCTTCACGTCGTACGAATTCAAGACGCATTCCGACTGCGAGGTCATCCTGCCGCTGTATCGGGAGAAGGGCGCGGGATTCCTGGAGGACCTCAGCGGCATCTTCGCGTTTGCCCTTTTCGATGAAGAGAAGGGGACCTATCTCATTGCGCGTGATCATATCGGCATCGTTCCGCTGTACATGGGGTGGGATCAATACGGGAATTTCTATGTGGCTTCGGAGTTGAAGGCACTGGAGGGCGTGTGCAAGAAGATCGAGGAATTTCCTCCGGGCCACTACATGTCGAGCGTGGATGGTTCGCCGCGCCCGTGGTATACGCGGGAGTGGTCGAGCTACGAATCAGTGAAGGAGAATGCCGCTGATATTCCCATGTTGCGGCATGCGCTGGAGCAGGCCGTTCACCGTCAATTGATGTCGGACGTTCCGTACGGCGTTCTGCTTTCAGGCGGGCTGGATTCGTCGATCATCTCCGCGATCGCGAAGCGATATGCCGCCCGACGTATCGAAACGAATGATACGCAGGAAGCCTGGTGGCCGCAGCTGCATTCTTTCGCGATCGGGTTGGAGGGTTCGCCCGACCTGGCCGCCGCGGCGAAGGTCGCAGCGCACATCAACACGGTCCATCACGAGATTCATTTCACCATCCAGGAAGGCTTGGATGCCATCCGGGATGTGATCTACCATCTTGAAACGTATGATGTCACGACCGTACGCGCCTCGACGCCGATGTACCTGATGGCGCGGGTGATCAAGTCGATGGGTGTGAAGATGGTTCTTTCCGGAGAAGGGGCGGATGAGATCTTCGGGGGATATCTGTATTTTCACAAGGCCCCGAATGCCCGTGCGTTCCATGAAGAGACGGTGCGGAAGTTGAGCAAGCTGCACTTGTATGATTGCCTTCGGGCGAACAAATCACTGGCGGCGTGGGGCGTCGAGGGACGCGTTCCGTTCCTGGACAAGGAATTTCTGGACGTGGCAATGCGTCTGAATCCCAACGAAAAGATGGCGAAGAACGGGCGGATCGAAAAGTGGATCCTCCGCAAGGCCTTCGAGGACTACTTGCCGAAAGAAATTGCCTGGCGGCAGAAGGAGCAGTTCTCCGACGGTGTCGGGTACAACTGGATCGACACGCTCAAGGCGGTCGCGGAGACGAAGGTGACGGACGGTCAGCTGGCGAATGCGCAGTATCGATTCCACATCAATCCGCCGAGGACAAAGGAAGAGTATCATTATCGTTCGATCTTCGAGGAACATTTCCCATCGGACTCCGCCGCCGCGTGTGTTCCGTCTGTGCCTTCCGTCGCATGCAGTACGGCGGAAGCGCTCGCATGGGATGCGTCGTTTCAGAAGACGAACGATCCCTCCGGCCGCGCCGTGAAGAGCGTGCATCAGGCGGGGTACAAGTAGAACAACGGAGTCAGAATGCCGAAACAATCATCCGAGCGCCCGCTGGTCGTGCGGTGTCCCAATTGCGGACAAGTGCGCGAGCCGGACTACAATGAAACAACGCGGCGCTATGTGTGTCCGATCTGTGCCGCGCCCGTCGATGCGCAGGTGCTGATCGAAAAGAAAAAGCGAGGATTGAAATGAACAAGATCGGATCCTTCATCGTGCTTGTGTTTGCAGGTATGGCGTTCGCATTCGCACAGCAGTAGTTCGAGACGGATGTCATTCAGACGAACAAGGGAGACCTTCGTCTCACCTTCATCGGACATGGAACTCTGATGATGGAGTTCGGTGGAATGGTGATCCACGTTGATCCGTGGGGACAATTGGCGGATTATGCAACGCTTCCGAAGGCCGATCTCATCCTCATCACACATCATCATGGTGATCACTTGGATAGCGCGGCCATCTCCCGAATCAGGGATGAAGGGACCGCGATCCTCGGAACGGAACTCGTCGCCAAGAACCTTGGGGGAATAGACGTGGTGCGGAACGGAGAACGGCGTGAAGTCGGGCAGCTGGTGATCGAAGCGGTCCCGGCGTACAACCTCGTGCATAAGCGGCCGAACGGACAACCGTTTCATCCAAAGGGAGAAGGGAATGGATATGTTGTGACGGCGGGCGGCGCGCGAGTCTACATTGCGGGCGACACGGAGAACACACCGGAGATGAACGCGCAGACGGGAATCGATGTCGCGTTCCTGCCGATGAATCTTCCCTACACGATGACGCCGGAAATGGTCGCGGATGCGGCGAAGGCCTTCCGTCCGAAGATCCTCTATCCGTATCACTTCGGTGAGACGGATACCAATCGGCTGGTCGAACTGCTGAAAGGAGAGAAGGGGATCGAGATTCGCGTTCGGCAGATGAAATAGCAACGAAGCCGACCCACTGATCGCTGAGTCGGCTTCTGAGTATCATACTTCCGCGATGTCTACCGCGGCCACAACCAGCCAAAGACTCCCGCCGTTAGAAGCGCGTACACGAGGGCGTCGAACGTATTCTTGATCGTTGTCGACCACTTCTTCTTGAACCAGATCGATTCCTGCCAGTTCGCGACCGCATAGCAGAAGAACGCGGTCGCTCCCGCGAACCGAAACACCGCCAGATACGATGCCCCTTCACCCAGCGCGCGACCCGCAATGTAGGCGGCGAAGACGCCGATCACAACCGAGTAGAGGAACCAGATCGTCAGTTCTTTCCCCATGGATGCGGAGCCCGCCCCCCAGATCGTTAGCATTCCATTCGGACCCTTCTTCTGCTTCTCTTGGAATTCCGGCGTTCCCATCTCCTTCATGCTTGAAGGTCGAGGGAACGAATAATCCCCGTCCGGGATGTTGAACTTCCGCAACGCATCCATCACTCCCTCTTCGTTGGGGAGTTTGCTGTAGTCGGATGCGTGATACTTCAGCACCGTGTGGAGGATGAAGCTTACCAGGAAGATGACCACCGAAGAAACCAGGATCGGCAGCCACAGCGAAACGATGGGAACCATGGGGACCTCCTTATGAGTGTGGATAGGAAGACAACAATCGGCCCCTCTCCATGGTTCCTCCGGTCATCCCGTCGCCCTGTTCAGCGGCGACCGCCGCGCGTTATCGTGGTCTTGAACACTGCTTCTGGGAATGGCTTCTCCAGCAAGTGATCATAATAGAACCTGTTTGTCTCAGATCGCAGGTGGAGAGCCTTGGCTCCTCCCCAACCATGTCGTTCTCCCGGATACAGCATCAAATCGAAACGTTTGTTCAGGTTCTGGAGTGCATCCACGAGCTGGAGGCTGTTCTGAAGATGCACATTGTCGTCCGTGGTTCCGTGGACAATCCGCAACAACCCCTTGTATTTCGCTGCGTGTGTGAGGACCGAGCCGAATGCATAACCGTCGGGATTCTCCGCTGGCGTGTCCATGAACCGCTCTGTGTAATGCGAGTCGTACAGCTTCCAGTCGGTCACTGAGAAGAGCGCGATGCCGTGGGTGAAGTAGTCGGACCCATACGTGAGCGCCATGCAGGTCACGTAGCCGCCGTAGCTTCCCCCCGTGATGGCGATCTTCGTTGTATCGACGTACGATTTTGCCCGCAACCACTTTGCCACCTCGATGTAATCGTTCATCTCCCATGTCCCAAGGCTCCGGTGCATCAGGGCGATCCCATTCTTCCCGAAATGTCCCGACCCGCGATGATCCACCGCCACCTGGATGAGTCCCTCCTGCGCCATCCATTGATTGCCGATCCCTCTCCA
>JBFYQI010000551.1:0-4349 GCA_041302875.1 Ignavibacteria bacterium | reverse complement strand
CGTGCCGGCCGGAGCTGTCACCCGAATCGTCTTTGTCTTCTCCATCATCTGACAAAGCCGAAATGTGCGTTCAGCGATCGCGTGGTAGTCCGCATTCATGCACCGAACCATTATCTCCTCTGTCACTCCGGGAAGCGTTGCCACACGGGCACCCGCCGCCGATGCCGCGCGCCGCGAATCCGTGTGCGTGAGGGACTTTGACGTCGGACAGAAAACAACATCCGCTTTTGTCATCAGCTCCGCGATAAGCGCTGGGGGTTCTGCGCCGTTGCTCTCGCGCGGAGTCATTTCGGCAATGATGGCCTCGGCTTTCAGGTCTTTTCCTGCCGCGAAGAGCGCCTGTGCCAGTAGCCGCATCGGTTCGTCTGTCACAATCACCATCCGTTCGCCGGGCTTCACTCCCATGCAATCCCGAGCCGCAACAACCGCTGCATCGAACAGCCTTTTCGATATCTCCATGTTCATTCTCCTTCTTCTTCCATCGCTCAACGATGTCACACGCCGCTTTTGACCGTGATCGTCTCCAAACCGTGCCCATGCGGGCCTAACTCCCTCCTCCGTAACAACCATCCGAACATGAATGCGAACAATCCGAGCGATGAGAACAGCCACATTCCCAGCGCGTATCCGTCCGGATTCGTCGCACTCGCCCCCGAATAGTCGTTCGCCCATCCGATCAGCAGATTGAATCCCGAGAGACCGATGTTCTGCACCAGGGTCATCAGCCCATATGCCGTTCCGAGCTTCGATTCTCCGACGATGTACGCGACCGACGGCCACATGATTCCGGGGATCAATGCAAATCCGACCCCCATCATCGCCATGGGAACATACAGCGAGATTTGCGTATGGGCCATCATCAGGTACACAGGCACCAGCAGCAGCGAACCGAACATCATCAGGAGCGAGCGCTTGCCGACGCGGTCCGCAAGCAAGCCAAACAGCGGCGTTGCAATCATTGCAAACAGCGTCAGCATACTGGAGAGGAAGCCGCCCGTTTCTCGTGTGACGCCATGCGCATCCATGAAGAACTTGACCGCAAACGTCTGGAACGGGAAGATGCCAGAATAGAAGGTGATGCAGAGTGCGACGATCAGCCAGTACGACGTCCCGAAATGCATCAAGTCCTTGAGAACGACCTTGTCGGTCTCCCCTGCCGTCCCGACTTGGTACTTCTTTTCCGCCGACGACTCGACCGACCAATAGAGGACAGCCCCGGCGACGCAGATGACACCGAAGAAGACCGTGATGAGAAGCGGGGTCTGCCAATTGTCATAGTACTGCCTTGCCCACGTCGGCGAATTCAATGCCGCGAAGGAGCCAAGCCGGGCGATGGTCAGATTCAGCCCGAACGCAAAGCTGAGTTCCTTCCCCTTGAACCACTTCGCGACCGCCGTTGTCACGGCCACGATCAGCGATTCCGCACCAAGGCCAAAGATGAGCCGACCGGCCGCCATGATCGTCAATTCGGGCGATGCCGCGGTCACTGCGGCACCGAGCAAGCACAGAACGGCGAAAATGAATGTCGACTTCTTCGTCCCGAGCCTGTCGATGATGAACCCGCCGATCAGCACCATCACAATATTCGGGATACTGTAGATGGCCTGCAACAAGCCGATGTCGGAATCGGTGAAGTTCAGTTGCTTCGCCAGAACGTCCGCGAGCGGACTGATCGCGTCGTAGATATAGTAGTTCCCGAACATCGCCAGGCTGATGAGGACGAGAACGATCCATCGTAATGCTCCGGGGGGCGAGGGTCGATCGGTAGACATGAATGTGCTCGTTGATGTGAATGATAGAACAAAGGGAGGGAATGCTCCCTCCCTTCGTTGGAGAACAGGCGAACGCTCAGAACTCCGGCTTGTTCAGCGCACGTTCTTCAGGATCGACAGCAGGAATTCGTAGAACTTCGGGACCGTGTCGATGTAGATCTTCTCGTCCGGGGAATGGACGCCTTCGAGCGTCGGTCCGAACGAGATCATGTCCATTCCGTGATACCGTTCACCGATGATGCCACATTCCAGTCCGGCATGGATGGCTTTGACGTGCGGTTCCCGCCCATACAATTGCTTGTATGTCGCCTTTGCGGTCTTCAGAATGGTGGAATCCATGTTCGGCTTCCAGCCCGGATACCCCTCGGAAAACTTCACGTCGGCTCCGGCAAGCTCGCAGATCGAACCGACCGTATGCTGGATCTCATCGATCTCCGATGCGACCGAACTGCGTTGACTCGTGATGAGCGTGACCTTCTTCGGCTCGGTCTTCAAGATCGCCACGTTGGTCGATGTCTCGACAAGGCCCGGGATATCCGCGCTCATCTTGATCACACCATGCGGAAGTCCCGACAACGCGCTGAGGATCTTCTTCTGCAGCGGACGCTTCAGGACCTTTCCCTTCTTCTTTCCCTTCATTTCCTCCAGCATGACCGTCAGGTCCGGCTCGACCGACTGCAGCTCGCCCTTCACGATCGAATGGAACTGGGAGATGATCGCACTCGCATCGTTCAGCTTCTTGACCGGGATATAGACCTGTGCCTGCGCTTCTCGCGGGATCGCATTGCTCTTGTTTCCGCCTTCCATGCAGCACACACGCACATTCACCTTCTCCAACGCGAGGATCGCCCGCATGAGGATCTTCAGCGAATTCCCCCGACCCTTGTCGATCTCCAGACCCGAATGGCCGCCTTTGAGTCCGCGGACTTTGACCATGATCGGCGTGTATCCCGCAGGCACCGATTCCGTCGCGACCTTCCATGTCGATTCCGTGTTCCGTCCGCCCGAGCAGCCGACGTACAACGCTCCTTCCTCTTCTGAATCCAGGTTCAGGAGGATCTTGCTCTTGACAAAGCCGGGCTGCAGGGAGTTGGCGCCATTCAGTCCCATCTCTTCGTCGACCGTGAAAAGGAACTCCAACGGGCCGTGCTCAAGCGTCTTGTCTTCCATGATCGCCAGATTCGTCGCCACCGCAATGCCATTGTCCGCGCCGAGCGTCGTGCCGTTGGCCATCAGCACGTTGTCCTTTCGGACGAGCTCGATCGGATCCTTCTCGAAATTATGCACCGTGTCGTTGTTCTTCTCGCACACCATGTCCAGATGGCCTTGGAGACACACCATCGGAACATGCTCACGGCCGTTTGCCGCCGGTTTGCGCACGACAACGTTCAACGATTTATCCTGCTGGGCTTCGAGTCCCAGCTTCTTCGCCGTTTGCATCACGTACGCGGCGATCTGTTTTTCATTCTTTGATCCGCGGGGGATCTTGCTGATCTCCGCGAAGTACTTCCATACCAGTTCGGGCTTCAAGCCCGCGATAGCTTCAGACATGGGACACCTCGTTTCACAGAGTTAGTGTTCGATCACGCGGCGTCGATGCGGAGCAGATCTCCGCGTTCCAGATGCCGCAAGAAAGATCCAATACGCTCTCCCACAGGTTCGACCGAAGCGCCAAATTGTTGTTGCAGCACTCCGGCGATCTGCGAGACGGTCATTGCTCCATCGCATTGATTCCAGATCACGCTTCCGACCGCGTCCAGTTTGACGCGCACATGCGGGTGCGCCAGCCGCGGAAGGACCCATCGAACCAGGATCGGGTTCCGGAATTTCGGGACAAGTACCGTCACCGAGCCGTCGTCGGCAGTCTCCCACTCGACGAGGCGGTGAGGCTTCATGTCCAGCAAGTTCGGAGCCCGGTCCTGTTGCTTCATTCCAGCGTCTCCTATGCACCAACGCTCGGCGCCGCGGGCTCATTCGGATCTCCCGCATTCTTCAGCGGCGTCGCAACAAGGAGATATCCCACGATCAGGAAGATCAGCAGGCTGCCATAGAACGAAGGCTCTGCAAAGATCGCAGGCGTCGGGACATCCCAGAATGCCAGCGCAGCGAACACCAGGCCGACGAGTGCTTCGCCGGCAATCAGTCCCGCCGCAAGCAACGTGCCATTGTTCTCGATCCGCGATTTCTGCGCGTCGTTCATTTTGCGCTTCTCCGCCATCTTGTCGAGCAAACCACGGATCAAGCCGCCGATGAAGATCGCGAATGTCGTTTCGAGCGGCAGATACATACCGACGCAAACGAGCATCGGGCTCTTGACTTGCACGAGGATGAATCCGATCGCCATGAGCACGCCGACGATGATCAACGGCCATGCCATCTGCCCCCCCACGATGCCCTGCGAAACCAGGGCCATCAAGCTGGCTTGCGGAGCCGGCAACGCGCGTCCACCGAGTCCCGTTCCACCCGTGTTGATGTCGCCCTGATGCAAGAGGATGATCGGAAAGATCATCACGGCCGCGGAGACGACGACGCCGATCAGATCACCCACCTGCATCTTCCACGGCGTCCCTCCGAGGA
>JBFYQI010000368.1:0-4594 GCA_041302875.1 Ignavibacteria bacterium | reverse complement strand
CGATCGGATTCGGAACGAACGGGTGGTGCCAGCGACCGGGACTGCGAACGGATCAGGCGTGGCGACCGGTCAACGGCGAGGAAAGTGCGATAAGGATCGGGACGATGGCGACGTTTGCCATGCGGCAGGATCGGTCGCATTGTCTCCAGAGAAGACGCACCAACCGGGGGGTGGTGTGGGCGATATGGGGAACGGTGTGTGTCACGGAACCGGGTGAACGTCGGTCGGAAAAAGAATCCGCTTGACATCGAATGGAAATCCATGTACCGTCCAAATGTACTAGACGTTTCTGCAACAGTCAAGCATGAAACAGCCATTTCACCTCCCATGAACACACCCCCGAATCGCGATTCTTCCGTTGTCCGGCTTTTCCTTGAATTGGTGCGTATTGATGCGGTCTCATTGATGGAGCGGCCTATTGCCGATGCATTAACGCGCCTTCTGACCACGGGCGGCGTCCGCGTCGAGGAAGACGATACCGGCGCCCAAGTCGGCGGAAACACCGGGAACCTGCTTTGCTTCCCCCCGCACTTCGACCCGAATAAACCGGCGCTGATGCTGACCGCCCACCTGGATACGGTTCTCCCGACGGCACATCTCAAGCCGATCGTCCGCGAGGATCGCATCACGTCTGACGGGACGACCATTCTCGGTGCCGACAATCGCGCTGGGCTTTCAGTGCTCGTCGATCTCTTGCTGTCGTCCGTTCGTCCCACGATCCCGCAACGGAACTACTTTTGCGTTTTCACGTTCGGGGAGGAGCTCGCACTCTATGGTGCAGGGACGGTGGACCTTTCGCGCTTCAATGTCATCGGCGGGTTTGTGTTCGATTGCTCCAAGCGTCCGGGAGTCTACATCCGTGAGAGTGTCGGGTTGCATCTGTTCAACGCACGCGTGATCGGAAAGTCGGCGCACTCGGGAGTCAATCCGGAAGAAGGGGTGAGCGCCATCGTGCTGGCGAGCGAGGCGATTGCGAAACTTCCGCTTGGACGGATCGATGCGGAGACGACGGCAAACGTCGGAAAGATCGTCGGCGGCGAAGCGGTGAACGCTGTGCCGGAACGCGTGGCCATCGAGGGAGAAGTGCGGTCCTTCACGCCGCAACGGATCGGCGAGCATATGCAGATCATTGAATCCCTCTTCCGCTCCACGGTGGAAGGGAAGGGGAAACTCGAGTTCGAGACCGCAGTGGATTTCGAACCGTACGTTCTCGCTCCGACCTCTCCGGTCGTGGTGGAACTGGAACGGGCGTTGAGGGGCGCAGGCCTTGAGCCAACACCCATCCGCTACACCGGAGGAAGCGACGCCAACAAGTACAATGCGAAAGGCATCCCCGCGGTCAACATCGGCATCGGCGCGCAGAAACCGCACTCAACCGACGAATTCATTCTTATCGAAGACCTTGAACGTTCATCCCACATTGCGAAGGAGCTTGTCCGTGCGTAGCATCCTCGTTCTGCTCGTTCTGTTGCTCGATGTCATTCCACTATTCGCACAACCCGACTCGACGCCCCAGGGGCATCTGGTGATCATCGGCGGTGGTCGTCGTGATGCCGATATCATGAAGGCTTTCGTCGGATTCGCCGGAGGAGCGCAAGCGGTGGTCGCAGCGTTCCCGATGGCGAGTTCGCTGGCCGATTCAATGGGAGAGGAAGTTGAAGCGGAGTTCAAGAAGCTCGGCGTCAAGGAGCTTCGATACATGAACATCACACGCACACAGGCGGATGATCCGGCCATTCTCGCACGAATGGAAGGGGTGACCGGCGTCTATTTTCCCGGTGGCGATCAAAGCAAGTTGACCGCCGTGCTGAATGGGACGAAGATGCTCGAGCATATACGCGCGCTCTATAATAGAGGCGGGGTGTTGGGCGGAACCAGTGCCGGCGCCGCAGTAATGAGCCGGATCATGATCACGGGGGATGAGAAGAACAATCCGGACAGCTCGAACGCATTTTGGTTCATTCGGGGCAACAACATCGTGACCAGTGAAGGATTCGGTTTTGTCGACGATATGATCGTTGACCAGCACTTCATTCGCCGGAAGCGGCACAATCGACTGCTCAGCATCGTTCTGGAGAATCCGACGAAGCTCGGTGTCGGCATCGACGAATCGACGGCCATCATCGTGAATCCGGACCGCACATTCCATGTTGTTGGAGAGGCGACCGTCTTCGTTCTGGATGCGTCGAAGGCCTCAGCCGTGGAGAGCGACAAGAACGGGAACCTTGCAGCTTCGGGCATGCGATTGCATCTGTTGAAGGAGGGAGACCGATTCGATCTGAAGACGCGAGAGCCTCTTCCGGCGCGGGGTGCGAAATGAAGCGTTCGTTCAACACGCTGTTGATGATCTACGCGGTCGTCGTCGCGGTCGCCGTGCTGACGTGGATCGTCCCCGGCGGTGCGTACCAGCGCGTTGTGACCGAAGGACGAACGCTGGTGATGCCGAACTCGTTCGCGCCGGTCGAGAGCAATCCGCAGGGGATCGGCGACGTGCTGATCGCTCCGATCACCGGGTTCATCCAGGCGGCGCACATCATTGCTTTCCTCTTCGTCATCGGCGGTGCGTTCATGATCATCCAGGATACCGGAGCGGTCACGACCGGCATCCAACGCCTTTCCTACACCTTCGCGCGCAAGCCGCATCTCCAGAAGTATTTCATTCCGGTGACAATGACCATCTTCTCGCTCGGCGGCGGGATCTTCGGGATGTGCGAAGAAACGATGCCGTTCGTCATCATCTTCATCCCGCTTGCCCGTTCGCTGGGGTACGATTCTCTCGTCGGTACGGCGATCCCGTTTCTCGGAGCCGCCGCGGGCTTTGCCGGGTCGATGCTGAATCCCTTCACGGTCGGCATCGCCCAATCGATCGCGGAGATTCCGCTCTATTCCGGACTTGAATTTCGCGTCGTCGTGTGGGTGCTGAGCACTGTCATCATGTGTGCCTTTGTGATGTGGTATGCGGCAAGGATCAGAACGAATCCCGACGCCAGTCCCGTGCGGGATATCGATCTCGCGCGCCCCGGAGCGCAGGCGCTCGAAGAGGAAAAGGAATTGCCGTTCACCCGTTCACACAAGCTCGTGCTCGGACTCTTTGCGGCCGCGATCATCTTCCTCGTCTACGGGATCCTTGAGCTGAAGTGGTACATCAATGAGATCGCAGGACTCTTTCTTGGATTGGGATTGCTGAGCGGCGTGGTGGGACGCATGTCCGCCAATGCCATTACCGACAGCTTCAAGAATGGGGCGAAAGACATGATCGGGGTTGCGCTGATCATCGGTTGTGCGCGTGCGATCCTCGTCGTTGCGGAAGATGGAAAAGTGCTGGATGTGATGCTGAGTTCGCTGTCCGGTGTGATCACGCATCTCCATCCCGCCATCGCGGCACAGGCGATGTTCGTCGTGCAAGGGATCATCAACTTCTTCGTCCACTCCGGATCCGGGCAAGCCGCATTGACGATGCCCATCATGGCTCCGCTCGCAGACGTCATCGGCTTGACGCGTCAGATCGCGGTGTTGGCCTTTCAGTTCGGAGAAGGCTGGATCAATCCGATCCTTCCCACTTCGGGCGTGACCATGGGTGTGCTTGGCCTGGCGGGCATTCCGTGGGACCGATGGTTCAAATGGATGCTGCCGGCGCAGATCATCTTCTTCGCCCTGGCGCTCTCGTTGCTGGCCATTGCGCACTTCATCGGATACCAATGACCCCGTCGCGGCGAAATACTTCGCGCCGGCATTCGGTGCAGGCGTCGTTGAAGCAGAAAGTGCTTTCCGCGTTCGAACAGCTTCCGGCGAATCAACAGAAGGTTGCATCGGCCCTGTTGCAGCAGCCGGACGATCTTCCGTTCCTGACGACGGAACAGCTCTCGAAGCGGCTCGGCGTCAGCAAGGCCACCATCGTCCGACTCGCCCAGCGGCTGGGATACAAGGGATTTGCCGAGCTCCAGGCAGAAATGTCGGGAGCGCTGCAATCCGACCTCGCGAGCGTCTATCAATTCGCGGGGGCTCTGGATCCGCAGCAAACGGCGGACACGCCGCGGGCGGTCGCCGAAGCGGAACTCGAGAACATCAACCAAACGCTCAAAGTGCTCGACCGCAAGGTGTTCCAGGATGTGGTGCGGGCGCTGATGAAAGCCAAGCAGGTCTACACCATGGGCATCGGGATTTCGTCGCTCCTCGCACAGATCCTCGCCTATGAGCTGAATCAGGTCGCGGTAAATGCCCGTGCATTGTCGAGCGCGCATGCCCGATTCATCGAACTGCTTGCGTTCGTCGGGCGGGACGATGTGGTCGTGGGATTCTCTTTCCCCCCCTATTCCAAGGAAACGGTGAATGCGGCGGCGTTCGCGCGCAAACATGGTGCGATCGTCGTGGCGGTCACCGACTCGGAGACCTCCCCGATCGCATTCGAGGCGAGCCGCGTGATCATCGTCCGCACGAAGAACATTCTCTACACCCACTCCATCGCCGCATTCTCCATGGTGATTAACGCGATCGCCACGGAGATCGCGATGCACAACAAGTCGACCGGAGCCGCAATGGTGCAGGATGTCAACGATTCAATGGAAGAGAGCGGGGAGTATCTCCGAGCCCGCCT
>JBFYQI010000518.1:0-5951 GCA_041302875.1 Ignavibacteria bacterium | reverse complement strand
CCGCATTGAATTCGTGATCAACTGGCCATGGCAGAGAATCTACTCAATCGATTCGGTGAATTGATCGCGACGGGGACGCAGCTCGCCCCGCTCGGAGGGTTCGATTTCTCCGGATACAACGCACGCCTGCAGAATAAGTATCTGGAATGGCGGAAGGGGTGCCTCGAGGTCTTCGAGCAGGTGGGACCGATCGGCTTTTCCTACAAGACGAAAGTGCTGAACGACCAGAACGGCAGTTTCTTCTACCAGAATTCGGCGCTCTTGTTGTTGAATGGGATCAAGGATCTTTATGAGAAGGTGAAAGCCACGCCGGAGCTCGCGGCGGCGCCGGTCCCTGTCAGCGCGCCGGCGGCAGAAACGCCCGCCCCTCCATCTCCGCCGCCGGATTCGTCAGGACCGCGAATCCTGAAACCCCCGCCAAAGAAAGTGGCCCCCGCCGCGACGATGCCTGCTCAACAGGCGCAGGAGTCGAAACCGGCGCTGGCGGCATCAGGTCCGACGAAAGTATACGTGGTCGGAGAACCGGACGACCCGTTGCGCGTCCAAGTGTCGGATTTCCTCGGAGAGGTTGGGTTGGGTGAGATTCCCCTCGACCGCCAGCATGGCCAGATGATCAACCTCGAGAACCTCGAGGAACATCCCGAGGCGAAGTTCGCGATCTTCGTCATCAATTCAGAAGACCTTTCGTACGCGATGTTCGAGATCGGTCACTTCGTCGGCAAACTCGGAAAGGGGCGCGTGACAATCCTCCACATGACCGATGTCAGTATGCCGAAGTCCGTTCCGGGCGTGAATGTGCGACCGATCGTTGTGAAGTTGGAAGAGGCGAGCCTGAGCCTGATGAAGGAGCTCAAGGCGATCGGATATCAGATCAGTCTGTGAGGAAGAAGACGTGACGATGGAGAATGTGTACCGGCGCACCCGCGCCGGAGAGCGCCTGTCGAAGGACGAGGCGCTGTTCCTGCTCCGCAATGCCCACCTGCTGGACCTCGGCGATCTGGCCAACGAGATCCGATTCCGAAAGAATCCGAATCCGTGGGTGACCTACGTCCTCGACACCAATCCGAACTATACGAACGTCTGCACGATCGACTGCATCTTTTGCGCGTTCTATCGTCATCCGGGAGATGCGGGCGCGTATACGCTCACAATCGACGAACTCATTGCGAAGTTCAAGGAATCGGCCGCGAAGGGGGTCACGACGGTTCTGCTTCAGGGGGGCGTCAATCCTGCGCTTCCGTTCGAGTATTATCTCGACCTTGTCCGGCGAACGGTCGCAGAAGTGCCCGAAGTGCATCCGCATTTCTTCTCGCCGTCGGAGATCATCGGTCTGTCCCAGATGACCGGCCTGACGACGGAAGGAGTGCTGCAGAAATTGTTCGATGTGGGATTGCGCTCGATGCCGGGTGGAGGAGCGGAGATCCTTTCCGACCGCGTGAAAAAGAAGATCAGCAGCAAAAAGGGGACCTCCGCCGATTGGTTGGATGTGATGCGGGCGGCGCACAAGGTCGGTATCCGAACGACCGCGACGATGATGTATGGTCATCTCGAGACGGACGAGGACATCCTGACGCATTTGGATGCGATCCGGGCTCTGCAGGATGAAACGGGTGGATTCACAGCGTTCATTCCGTGGTCATTCAAGCCGGGCAATACGCCGCTCGAGAAGATCATCCCGCACTACGCGACTCCCACCCGGTATCTCCAGATGATCGCACTGTCGCGCATCTATCTGGACAATATCCAGCACATCCAGGCGTCCTGGTTCTCGGAAGGGAAGAAGATCGGACAGATCGCGCTTCATTTCGGCGGGGATGATTTCGGCGGGACGCTGTTGGAGGAGAACGTCCATGCCGCGGCGAACTTCGTGAACTCGACGAATGCGGAGGAATGCCGAAAGTTGATCCGACAAGCGGGATTCACGCCGGCCCAGCGGACGACCCTGTATACGGTGCTTCGGGTGGATGAGGAAGCGGCGGCTGCGTAGCGTGCGCTACGAATCGATAAGGCCGGCGAGGTTCTCGTAGAAGATCTTCTTGATGTCGTTCATCGGGATGCGCATTTCCTGCGCCAGCTTGAGCTGGTTATCCACGATGTCATAGCGGTATCCCCGGGGGAGGAGACCCGAATCCGAGCCGAAAAGAATCCGGCTCGATCCGAACACTTCCAGCGTGCGCTGATACACCTTCCGAAGATCCGGCTGCGTCGGGTGGTCCGTCATCCATGAATTTGATCCCGCCGTGTCCACGTACACATTCGGACACTGTTTTCCCACCTCCAACAACTCGTCGAATCTTCCGGCGCCGAAATTCGGAATGATGAACTTGATCCCCGGGAACTTCTTCGCCACCGGGATCAAGCTCTTCGGGTCGGTGAATTCCTCGTTGATCTGCGTCGGGATTCCTGCGTAGTCGCGCGGCCGTATGATGAGTTTGCCGAACTGGACGATGGCGATTCCTTTGATGTCCTGGAGGAGATTGAACAGCGGGAGTAACCACTCATCTTGGACGTTGATGTGCGCGAGCGATGGATACAACATCACGCCGCGCATGTGCTGTTCCTTCAGGCGTTTCTCCGCCGTTTCCATCAGGAGGTTTGAGTTCGGATCGACCGTGATGATCCCGGTGAGTCGCTGGGGAAACGCTTGGACGGCCTTCACGACGGAATCTTCATCTCCCGGGATACTGCTGATGAGCAGGAGCCGCTCAAGCTTCCACTTGTCGATGATGTCGATCCACCGTTTCGCAAGCTGGACGGGATCGTCGCCGGGGATCTCGAGATGCCCCTTTGTCGCGAGGTTCCGAAGTTCGGAATTCGTGTCGGCGCGGTTCGGTTTCTGCTTGATGAGAAACTTGAAGTACGCGTTCGAGTAGAAATGGACGTGTGCGTCGAATATTTTGTAGAGACCGATCATGCGAGGAATCCGTCAGAGAAGCCGAACCTCCGGCACGGACGGGATCAAACCGCGTTCTGAGCCCAGCGTGAACAGCGTCTGCAGCGCGTTGCGTCCTCGCTCGCCCATGTTGATGGTCAGCTCGCTGACATACATCTTCACGAAGCGCGTCCCCAAGTCCGTGTCGATCCCGCGCCCATACTGCAGTGCGTAGGGGATCGCCTCGGACTGGTGCGTATATCCGTAATGGATGCTCTGGCGCAGGCCTTCGGAAAGCCGCTTGGCAAGATCCTCACCGAGGTCTCTCCGCACGACGTCGAGTCCCAGCGGAAGCGGGAGACCGGGATACGTTGATTCCCAAAGCTCTCCGAAGTCGACGACCTTGTTGAATCCCGCTTCACGATAGGTGATCTGGCCTTCATGGATAAGCAGTCCGGCGTCGAACTCTCCGGATGAAACACGGTCCATGATCTGATCGAACGGGACGTCGACATTCTCGACCCCGTCAACAAAGATCTTGAAGATTAGCGTCGCGGTCGTCAGCGGACCGGGTGTTGCCACCCGCTTTCCCTTGAGTTCCGCGACCGTCGTGAACTTCTTCGAAACCAGCACGGGGCCGTAGCCTTCTCCCATGCTTGCCCCTGTGGCCATGATCCAATACTTGTCCGCAACGGACGCATAGGCATGAGCGGAGATCGCCGTCACCTCTAGCTCGCCCCGCATGGCGCGTTCGTTCAGCGTTTGGATGTCCTCAAGCTGATGCTCAATGACGATGCCCGGCAGCTTGACCTTCCCGGACGAAAGGCCGTAGAACATGAATGCATCGTCGGGGTCCGGACTGTGCCCGACTCGAATGATCCGATCAGAGTTGTGTGGAGTTTGATTCATTTGGTGGCGACGTAAATGGAGGCGATTCCCCCGGTCAAGGATTCCCATGCGACATGCGCAAAACCTGCACGGCGCAGATGCGCTGCAAAGGCGGCGCCATCGGGGAATTCGGCGACCGTCCGGGGCAGATATTCATAAGCCTTCTTGTTCCGCGAGACCAATCCACCGACGGCAGGAAGGAGAACGCGGCTATACATTCGATAGATCGGGCCGAACAACCTTCCGCGCGGTGTGGAGAATTCAAGGATCACCGCAACGCCGCCCGGTACCAGAACGCGAGCGAATTGCGCAAGGCCGGCTTCGAGGTTCGCGAAATTCCGAACGCCGAAGGCGACCGTGACAGCATCGAAACTCCCTTCGCCGAAGGAAATCTCCTCCGCGACCATCCGTTCGACGCGAATGCGGTGCTTAAGTCCGCGCCGGGCGATCTTCTTCTCGGCGATCGCAAGCATTGATGCAGAGACATCGATCCCCACGATCTCCGACGGAAGCATCGCCGCGGCAGTCAGGGCGACGTCCGCCGTCCCCGTGGCGACGTCCAGCAAACGCTTGGGGGCTGACGGGACTAGCCTGCTGATCGCACGCCGACGCCAACGGACATCCGTGCCAACGCTCAGAACCCGGTTCAACAGATCATACCGGTGGGCGATGGAATCGAATAGCGACTCGACATACGAACGGTCATACGTCGTCCGGGGAGGCGTTGCGGCGTTGAGATCGGCGGTCGTCATCCAGTCGCTTCGAAAGATTCAAGTGACACAAAATATACGGAAGAGAGGGATGATTTCCAATGTCGCATCCCAATGGAGGCATTCCAAAGCGAATCGATGAGATTTCTTGAATCCGATTCAACATTGGCGTATCATCGTATCATGTATATCGACACGCACGCGCATCTGTTCTTCGAGGATTTTCAGCAGGACCTTGCCGCCGTCCTCGCTCGCGCAATCGAAGCGGGAGTCCGGCAGATCGTGGTTCCCGGAACCGACGTCGCGACGAGCAGGCAGGCGATCGCCTTGGCGGAAGCGCACGACGGCATCTTCGCTTGCGTCGGCATTCATCCGCACGAGGCTGCGAAGTGCTCGAATGATGACATCGAACTGATCAGGGGCATGACCCAGCACGAGAAAGTCGTGGCCGTCGGCGAGATCGGCCTGGATTTCTATTACGACTTCGCGCCGAGGGATCGACAAGGAGAAGTGCTGAAGCGCCAGCTGGAGATCGCGGTGGAGGCGAATCTTCCGGTCGTGATCCATACGCGGGAGTCCCTCGCCGAAACGATGGCGGCGGTTGAAGCACAGGTCCAGCAGCATCCGGATTGGCGGAACGAACGCGGAGTGTTCCATTGCTTCCCCGGGACGGCACAAGATGCGCGCCGGCTTCGCGAACTCGGATTCTTCGTCTCGTATCCGGGTATCGTGACATTCAAGAAATCGGACGCGATGTCCGTCGTGCGGGAATTCGGTTTTGAGAACATCCTGCTGGAGACCGATTCTCCGTACCTCGCTCCGGTCCCGCTCCGAGGAAAGCGGAACGAACCAGCCAACGTTCCGCTCATCGCCAGGCACATCGCAGCGCAGTGCGGTGTGGAGGAGTCCGTCGTCGAACAGGTGACCACGAACAACGCTCAACGTCTGTTTCAATTGGGAAACGCACCTTTATTAGAGGAACGCTCATGATGACGCGAACTGTGCCCTCAAAACGTATGATCCTGTTGATTGCAGCCTTGCTCCTGGTGGGACAGGATCTCAATGCCGGCGGCAAACTTGGCATCTATGGAATCCGCATGACGCCGTACGGCGCGGCGGCTCGTGATTACGCCCGTCCCGGTTGGGGAGGCGGCATTCACGCGGTCGTCCCCCTCGAGTCCATGGCGAATCTCGTCGCCTTCGACGGCGGGCTCGAGATCGTCAATCTGCTTTCCGCGGAGAAATTCTTTCAGGACCGTCTCACGGGATTGCGGACGGAACAACAGACCTCGCAGAACTACTTCAGGCTGTTCGTCGGAGGGGAGATCGGCGGACACGGGAATGGCTTCATCCGGCCTCATGGGAGGATACATCTCGCGCTGGTCCATTATCGGATCGACACGGATGTGGTGATCCCGGACGACTTCGATCGCGAGAATGAGATCCGGCAGAAACTGCAGGAAGAGGGACGGACCATCTTC
>JBFYQI010000495.1:0-4364 GCA_041302875.1 Ignavibacteria bacterium | reverse complement strand
TCGCGAGCAATGCCGCCCGACAGCAGAGGGAGGTCATCACTTCGTCCTTCCCGCCGAACGAACCGCCGAGCGTCGATTGGACGATCTGGACATGACTGAGGTCCAGATTCAGCGCGGCAGCAACAGAGCGACGGCTGGAGAAGAGATTCTGGACCGAGCCGGTGATCTTCACGCCACCCTGCTCCGCGGGTTCCGCGAGCACACCTTCCGGCTCGATGTACGAATGTTCGATGAATTGCGTACGGAATTTCTTCTCGACGATGAAGTCCGCTTCGGCAAATCCCCTTGCAGGATCTCCGCGCTGAACATGGTGATGGACAAACTCGTTCGTTGTGCCATGAATGGCCGGCGCTCCCGGCTTCAACGCTTCTTCCGGATCACTCACGACCGGAAGAAGTTCATACTCAATCGTCACGAGTTCACGAGCGGTTTCTGCGATCGTCCGTGTTCGTGCAGCGATGAGCACGATGCCATCGCCGAGATAGCGGACGCGATCCTCTGCGAGGATCTGCTGATTCTTGACGACGATGCCGAACATCTTGCTCCCCGGGATGTCCTTCGCGGTGAGCACCGCCTCGACTCCGTCAAGGGCGACGGCTCTGCTGACGTCGATCCGCTTGATAAGCGCATGCGGATGGCTCGAACGGACCACGGCCCCCCACAATTGATGCGCGACATTGTAGTCCTCGGCGAATTTCGCCTTGCCGGTCACCTTTCCCCGGCCGTCGACACGGCGCATTGCTTCACCGATGATCTTGAAGGTGTCAGCCATTCAGTTTCTTCCAAAGTTTCTTTGCAACAGCTTGTGCCTTGGGTGCAACTTCCTCTTCATCGATTCCCAGGATGCGCCGGTCTCGCATGACCCATTCTCCGTCCACCATGACGTGACGCACCAGACCGCCGGAAATGCCGAACAGCACATGGCCAAGCACATTCTGCTTTGTCAGCGGTGTTGCCGCATGATAATCCAGCATAATGAGGTCGGCCGGACTCCCCTTGGCGATGAACCCGAATCGCTGACCGAAGAATTCCGAAACCATCGCTTGTCCATTCTGCAGCATCTGCGGGAGACGAGAGAACTCCGTTCGGTGCGGCGATTCCGCATTTCGAAAATAGCCGAACTTCATTTCCTCGAACATGTCAGCCGGGAAGCCGTCCGTCCCGAGTGCGCTCTTCGCAGGCGAGAACCATCTCAGCGGTGCAGAGCCGACCGCATTGTTCATGTTCGAGCGAGGATTATGAACGAGCCAGGCGCCAGACGATGCGATCTTCGCAAACGAAGTCCGATCCAGATGAACGCCATGTGCGAGGATGGATCGGCGGCGGATGATGCCGTGGTCGAACAATCGGTGCGCCAAGCCGAGCCCATTGCGTTTGAGCGCATCCCGAACATCCGCCAGATCCTCGGCGACATGAATGTGCACCCCGCAATCGTAGATCGATGCGAGTTCGCCGAGGAAAGCCAGCGATTCGTCGCTGAGTGTGAACGACGCATGCGCTCCGATCGTGCCGCGGAAGTGTGGATGGTTCGGATTCTCCATCACGAATCGTTCATTCTCCTCCAAACCTTGATCGCGTCGCTTTCTGCCGCCGCGGTCCGTGGTCTCATAACAAAGAACCGCACGGATTCCAACGTGAGAAAGCGCATCTTTCAAAAAATCGAGCGAACCGCGGATGCAGTTGGGAGAAGCATGATGGTCCAGCAACGTTGTCGTCCCGAATCGGACGGCATCGATAGCGCCGACAATGCCACTATAATAGATGGCTTCGTCAAACAACGCTTCATCGAGTTTCCACCAAACCTTCCTCAGGATCTCAACGAAGTTGCGCGGAGAAGATGACGGAGACGGCATCCCGCGAGAGAGCGCGGAATAGAGATGCGTGTGCGCGTTGACCATTCCCGGCATGATCAGCATACCGCTCAGATCAAGAACCGTTTCCCCACGTCGTGGCCGGAGATGATGTCCTGTTTCACCGATCAATCCTCCGGTGATCCGGATGTCGACATCCGCGACCGATGGCGGAAAGAGTGTTAGTGCCCGAGCGTTCTTCAGCAATGCATCCATGCTCAGAGAATCCCTTTCGCTTTGAGTCGCTTCTTCACTTCATCAAATTCCGGAGAGACATCGAGCGCAACACCCGCCGCCTTTTGTGCGGTCTGAATGTCCTTCAAGCCATTCCCCGTGATCACCGCAACGGCGGAGGCAGTAGAATCGACGATGCCGAGTGCAATTGCCTTCTTCAAGCCGGCGACTCCCGCAACACCGGCCGGTTCACCGAACACGCCGCCAAGACGTGCCGTGTCTCGCATCGCATCGAGGATCTCCTCATCCGAAACGCTGATCATCGTCCCCTTCGATTCGCGTATCTGATGAATTGCCCGGCGCCAGTTTCTCGGCGTACCAACCGCGATGCTGTCTGCGACGGTGTTTGTTTCGCTCGGCACGAGTGCCCCTCCGGAGAGAAAGGCATCCATCAGCGGCCGCGCACCTTCTGCCTGCACACCCAACAGCTTCGGCATTCGATCAATGAAACCAAGCCGGACCATCTCCTGCAGCCCTTTTCCGATGCCGCCGATCGTACATCCGTCACCGACCGACACGACCACCCAGTTGGGGAGCCGTACGCCGAACTGTTCGGCGATCTCTAGTCCTGCGGTCTTCTTTCCCTCTACCAGAAACGGATTCGTTCCGCTGTTCCGATCGTACCATCCGAACTCCGCACATGCTCGTCGACACAGCTCAAATGCTTGTTCGTACGAACCGAGGACTCGAATCACGGTCGCACCGAACATCAGCAGCTGTGTGATCTTCGGCTCCGGCGCCCGCTGTGGAACGAAGATGACACTCCGCAGTCCCGTCGCTGCGGCAAGTCCGGCGAGAGACGACGCAGCATTCCCAGTCGAAGCACAGGCGATCGTCTGAAAGCCGAACTCAACCGCTTTCAGAACTCCGACGGAGCTTGCCCGGTCTTTGAACGAGCTTGTCGGATTTCGTCCGTCATCCTTCAGGAACAGTCGCTCGATCCCGATCGCGCTTCCAAGCCTTGGAACCTCGTATACTGGCGTCCATCCGACGTGAAGTTGCGGCAGCGGCACATCCGGCGAGACCGGTAGGAGTTCTCGATACCGCCAATGGTCATGCGGACGCGATGCGAGTGATCGCGAGGTCAACGTCTTTTGCACAAGATCATAATCGTATCGCACATCGAGAATCCCCTCCTGTCCGCAGGTTGGACATGTATGGAAATCGCCATTCGCAAACATCGAACCGCAGACAAGGCATTGGAGATCACGGATCAGCGAAGGAGGAGCGTAACTCATGCAGTACGATGGGATTGGGACTTCGTGGCATTGCGGAGCGCTTCGACGGAGAGGAGAATAACCTCATTCGTCGCCGGCAGAGAAAACTCGGGTTCGATTACATGATTCGCGACAGCGGAAACGGCGTCTTTGATCGCAAGCCAGACTGATAACGCAAGCATGAGAGGCGGCTCGCCTACCGCTTTGCTCCCGAAGATGGCCTTGGGATTCGACGCATCGCGAAGCAGCTCGACGCGAAGGTCAAGCGGGATATCCGTCGCCGTCGGGATCTTGTACGTATCGGGAGAATGCGTGAGCAGACGGCCTTCACCATCCCAACGAATCTCCTCGGTCGTGCACCACCCCACACCCTGGATGAATCCCCCTTCGATCTGTCCAACGTCGATCGCCTCATTAATGGAATTGCCGACATCATGCAGGATATCCGTCCGCAGAAGCGAGACGGCTCCGGTCAGGATGTCGACCTCGACCTCTGATACCGCCATGCCGAACGCAAAGTAGCGGAACGGAGTGCCGACGCCTTTCACACGGTCCCAACCGATGTTGGGGGTCTTGAAGTATCCCGATGCGCTCAGACTCACCTGCCGCAGAACCATCTGACGCATTGCATCCGCGAACGCGATCGAACGGTCCGGATGCGCACGATCAGCGATGCGATCGTTCTCGAAGACGACATCCTCCATGCGAGTTGGCACATCAGGATGCGGTTCGCTCAGCAGCTTTGCCACTTCCGGGGCGATTCTGTTCTTCAACGTTTCAATCGCATTCTTCACCGCCATGCCGTTGAGATCGGTCCCGGATGACGCCGCCGTAGGTGACGTATTCGGGACCTTCGCCGTATCGGTGGCGTTCACGCGAATCCGATCGAGGCTCAGGCCAAGCTCCGCCGCGGCGATCTGCCGGATCTTCGTAAAGAGTCCCTGTCCCATCTCGGTGCCGCCATGATTCACGAGGACCGTTCCGTCACCATAGATGTGGACGAGCGCGCCGGCCTGATTCATGAATGTGGTCGTGAACGAGATGCCGAACTTCACCGGCGTGA
>JBFYQI010000471.1:0-6647 GCA_041302875.1 Ignavibacteria bacterium | reverse complement strand
CGATTGAGCAGCAGCATCGCTCCGCCATCGAAGACGGACTTCGCTGATTCAATGTTCTCGTTCGAGACACGAAGAACGCGCGTGTTCATCCCCTCTTGATGGAAACGAGTGCCGAGATAGACCCATCCAACAAGATTGCCGTCCTGCTGGTTTAAGAGAATGCGTGATGCCGTCCCGCTCGTGTCATACAGGTCGTACGGCGCTTGTGTCGTGCGGGCCGTGGAGCCGCGAACGAACGCGAAGACGTCATAATACGCGGAAGCGGGGACATTCGCAAAATACTCGACCGATTTCGTTCCGCCCGTGGCCGTGGCAACCAGCGAAGGACCGAAGTACCCGGGCGCCTGCGGAACTGCGACCCATTGACCCGTTGTGTCAACGACGGAGGGATCGAGATTGTTCAACAGGAGCGGTGCAGGGCGCCAATTCGCATCGCGATACGGTGGAAGCACTTTCGCCGCGTACGGTCCCGCCTTCAGCGTCGGAAAGTACCCGTATGCGACCAAGTCGCCGTAATACCAAACGGAGTTTCCTTGCAGTCCCTGATTTCGCGTCACGGTGATCAGGTTGACGGCTTCCTGCTGAGAGACCGGCGTTCCACCGGGATTGACTGCTATGCCGGCATACACTTTCGATCGATGCGCTGTTTGCACTCCGTAGAGCGCGGACGGTATATACGATTGAAGGCTACTGGAGCCGACATACATCTGCAGTTGAACTGCGTCCAGCTTCCCGTTGTTCAGCCATGCCCACCAATCCTGAAGGTAGTCGTAATATGCCTTCGGATAGGTTCGATATTCAGTGCTGTAGTGCGCTGGCGCGTTGGATACAATGAGATGAGGATTGACTGCCTTCAGGCTGTCGTAGATCGCTCCATGGAATTGCACCAGCTTGTCCGCTCGCCAACGCATCCACTGTGCATTGCCCACATCCGACGGAGGAGGATTCCCACCATTTTCCGATTTGTAGATCGCGATGCTGACGCTGTCGTATCCGCAATTCAGGGATGGATACCGCACACGGTCGAGCTCGATCCCGTCAACGTCGTACTTCTCCGCGATCTCTCGATGCAACCGAATGAGGAAAGCCTGAGCCTCCGGATTGTTGTGGCTGAACCAATAGAAGAAGGTCCCTTCCGGATTCCCCAGCGTGTCGCTTCCGCTGAGGTCGCGCGCGAGCCATTGAGGATGCCGGGCAAACACGGGACCCCGAGAAAAGGTCGATGTGAGCGGATGACCGGGCCACCAGCCGGCAAACCCGTACTCCATCCATGCTTCGATCTCTATGCCTGCGCGGTGCGCTTCGGTGATCGCTTCGCGGAGGATGTCCCGCGAACCTGCCGATGGATCCGTGTAGTACCCGGACTCATCGTAGTACACCTGGCTTCTCCACAGCGGAAATCCCCGACTCCACGCGTTGAAGTAGACGACATTGAAGTTGTTGCGCGCGAGAGAATCCATGGCGGCAGCGATCGCAGATTGAGAAACCAACGTATTCCCGGACCGCGGCGTATACCAGACGCCCCGCAGTTCAGGCGTTTGTGCGACGACCGACTGCACGCCTCCGCTGACGAGCAGGGCAGCCGAAAACGCAAAGATGATGGCACGGCTTCTGATCATGAATCTCCTTATGTGGCTCCGCACTTGGGACAAACTGAAGTTTGTCCTACACCGTCTATCCGCACTTGGGACAAACTGAAGTTTGTCCTACACTGCAATTGCAAGTGCGTTCGAACGATGCGACGGCTTGAACAGATCATAGAGGACCAATCCGACAGCTCCTAGCAGGACACCGTCGTTGTTGAGTTTGGCCGGATGGATCTCGACGGCCTGCGCCGGCTCGGTCAGCAGGTCTTCGCGCACCTTCCCCTGAAGCATGCGCGTCACCAACGGCTCGTGCGAGATGCGTCCGCCGAGAACGAAGACCTCGGGATTGAGCATGTTGACGATATTGATGCACGCGCTCGCAAGAACTGTCGTGACTTCATCGATTACCTGCACAGCGATCTGGTCGCCGGCGCCCGCCGCGGCAGCAACCGCATCTGCAGTCGTGATCGCGAAATCTCCTCCGCCGGCGTGATAGGCGCGCACGATGGAAGGATCTGCCAGGAACTCTCCCAGATCCTTCTGTCCATTGAAGAGAAGCGGAAATTGCTCCTTGCTCGCAAGCACAAAACCGAGTTCATTGTAGCCCACTTCCCCAGCACTCGACGTCCGACCGTGATGAAGTTTTCCATCGATCATGATACCCGCACCGACACCGTCGCCGATCCAGAAGAAGACCTGATTCGGAATGTACTTGCTCACACCGAAGAGATACTCGGCCAGGGTCATTGCCTTGACATCATTCTCCACGAAAACGGGAATGCCGAAGCGTTCTTCGAAGAACGACCGGAGATCGGTTCCTTTCCATCCTTTGAGGGTATCGGCAACACGGACGATCCCAGTGCGCTCGTCGATGAGGCCAGGAAGGCCAATGCCGATGCCGACGGCATGAGCAAAGAGATCTCCATCAACGGCGCGCCACTGTTCGAGGATGTCCGCGATCTGTTGAAGAACTGTTTCAGCTGGTGAAGAGGGATCGTGCGGGAAGCTATCGCGGCGGAGGATGTTGGCGTTCAGGTCGGTCGCCACCAGTTGCGCTGAGCGCATGCGGATGTCGATGCCGAAGACGTAGCCGGCGCGTGGATTGAACTTCAGGAGTTCGCGTTTGCGGCCACCGCGGCTTGTAGATGCACCCTCACCAATAGATTCGAGGAAGCCGTGTTCGATGAACCGGCTCACGATCTCGGTGACGGTCGTCTTGGATAGGTCGCAGAGTTGGGAGATTTCGGTGCGGGAGATGGAATTGGAATCCCGAACGAGCCGCAGGATGCGGTATTCGTTGGGCTCATCGATGAAGCTGCGTCTGTGCTTCAGCTCGCGCAACATTAGAAGTCGCTAAGGGAGGAGGTCCTACGACTATTAGTTTGTAAGGCTGACGAACAAACAGAATTTCGAGAATTTCGAGAGGAATGTCAAGGGAAATATGTAGTATGAGCCGCTAAGCCCAGAGCCTACTGAGGGCCCAATTCTCCAACGTCACGCCCGGGGAGAATCCCGGAGAAATTCCCGGCTTGTCTGCTTTGCGGCTTTTTCGCGTCATTTGACCACCACCATCTTCCTTACGGCGATGTTCGTGCCAGCCGTGAGTCGATAGAAGTAGACGCCGCTCGCTAGTCGCGATGCGTCAATCGTCACGGAATGCTTTCCCGCTGGCTTATGTTGGTCGAACACAACCGCCACTTCCCTCCCCAACAAATCGACCACCGATAGTCTCGCGGCTCCCCCAATCGACAATCGAAAATCAACAATCGTCATTGGATTGAATGGATTCGGATAGTTCTGCTCCAGCGCGAATTCAAGCGGCACTTCCCCATCTTCGATTCCTGTCGTCATATCGACGACCTGCGTCGGTGTCACTTCCTGTCCCCCGTCGTTCGTCCACTGCCGGACCCTGTACTGATAGACCTGCCCGTATGCCGGAATATCCACGAACTCGTAGTGCTTCGTCGTGTCCGTGTTCCCCGCGCCGTCCACAGCCCCGATCTCCGCGAACACTCCGCCAACGCCTCGCTCGATGACATACCGACTGATGCTGATCTCCGAATTCACGCTCCAGAACAACTGCAGATTCGGACCGTTCCGCGTGATGCTGAATGCGATGAATCCCGTCGGAACTGTCAGCGCACTTGTGACCATCTTGTCAACGAACACATACCTGGTTCCACCTTGGAGCACAGCGTTCGGTCCTTCCACGCGGAAACCATTGAATCGGTTGTTCTGATCCGTCAGGTTTCCATCGCCCGTCAAGTATCCGTCGTACAATGCATCGTCCAATCGCCCTCCGATGAGCTTCCATCCATAATGGGCAATCTTGAACTTCGGGCCCTGCTCGATCTTGCTGTCGTTGTCTCGAATGACGGTTCGAATCGTAAGATTGCTTTCTCCGTCCCCCCATATCCAGGCTCCGATATAGCTTCCCTTCAGCATCGATCCAAGTTCCCCGGCCGTCGTGCGCGCAATCCGAATATCCCAGTTCGCCGTGCTCGATGCATCGTCGATGAACGTCCATTTGCCGCAACCACTCCCCTCGTATGGATGCTCCGTCGAATAGACCAGACTTGATGCAGACGTCGCAATCCCGAGTACCTGTGCCGTGTTGACCTGGCTCGGTTGATACCAACCGGCTATGCCACTGTTGAAGTCAAAGAGGACTTGCGGCGTCACCGCTCGATTCGGATAGTGCGCCGTCAGATCATCCATCGTCACATGGCCGATCACGTGTCCGCCAGACAGATTCGTTTGACCAAGAACCACCTGGATCTGCGTGAGCGTGATCGGGTAATCCACCGTCCCACTTCCGACCGGTGTCGCATACACCATTCGGAAGTTCATCGTCTTCCACGAACCCATCCAGTTCACCGTCCCGGGGGCCGTGATCACGAACAGCTCTCCATCCTTGTCCTTGAAATACAATCGGAAGACATGTCCCCCGCCGTCTCCCAACACACGAAGATAGATGCTGTCGACTCTGCCCGACAACGGCAGATCTGTATTCAGAAACACAGAAGCGGCCGCCGGAAGAAAATCATATGTGAACCGGAATGCCGGAGATGAGACGATCGCCGTGTCGGTCAGAATGCCGAAGGTGAAGTTGTCTGCATCGGCGTTCACGAGGTCCCAACTCCACAGGAATGTGTCGTTGAAGGCGTCGACGACGATGGCCGTATCATGACCGGAAGAATTGTACGGCAGAAGGCTCCGCAACGTGTCGATGCCGACCGTCAGCGCTCCTGAGCCAAAGCCCGTCGAGGTCACGAGTCCGGCTTGGTCAACATACAGCGACGTTGTATTGGATTGGAACGCCGCCTGGGTGTTCGTCAGCACCGCCTTGTTCCCTTGTGAGTCCTCTCCGCGAACAGAAAGCGCGAGTCGCTCTCCAGGAACCATGACGAGCGTTGACGGATACGCCCGGAGGGAAGTTAACATGCGTACCACGACGAAGGCGGAATCCGACGCAGGACCATATTCGATGCGCACCCATCCAGATGCGTTCACGTTGAATGCGGAGAACAGTCCTGTGCTGTCGATCGTCCCGATGGCGCTGTCGCACGACCACACGACGTCGGTGGGAAGGGTCAACGGATTGTAGTATTCATCCTTTCCCTCGGCATGGAATCGGAACGATCCCCCCTGGAAGATGTTCGCAGTGGACTCGATGATGTTCAGCGAAGACAACGGCCCAGCCGGAGCGAGGCTGATCACCTGAAGGCTGTTCGCCACGGAACGCTCTCCTCCGGGATCGGACGGAGAGTTCTCCACCACACCGCGCACCACCATGGTGCTCGATCCGCCGCCGTCGAAGTTCATCGCCTGATACAGATTCAGCACGTCTTTGCAGAAATCCTGGCATTCCCATAACGTCATCCCCGCGCTGTACCCCGATTGCCTTCCATCTACCACAATGAGCACCAGTTTTGTGGTGTCGGCATTCACGCCGATGAGCGTTCGGGGATTTCGCGTTGTCACAAGCCCGTCCGATGAACTCAACGTGCTCTTGACCCCGTTCTGCACGAGCAATGGATGTCCTGAGATGAGCTCTTTGAGCGGGGGAAATCCAGAGAGGACCTGAATGAACAGGCTGATGGTGTCCCCGTGCTGAACATTGCTGAGGAATGTCGCAGCGTTCCCGTTTCCGGAAAGGACGCCCTTCCCCTTCTGGATGACCAGATTCCCCACGCCGGCGACGACGGTATCCACGATGCAGCGAAGAGTGTCATTGACGCGCCATCCGCCGATAGGCGCAACACGCACCTCGGTGCCATTCACATCAGTTCCGGTTCCCGTGGCAAACAGCGAGTTGAAGAGGATCAACTCATGCGCGTCCCTCGTTTCGTTCACGCCGCTCAGGGATCGGGTCGACCCGTTGGCGATCATGCTTCCGCTCAGCACCGGCTTGCGAAATGCGACCTGCTTCTCCGGTGTGATGGCGAAACCGGGATAGTCGGTTCGCTCGCGGCGCAACACTTCACCGTCGATCACCTGCATTGAGTTGGGCTGGCTCGTTTCGAAGCTGAAGAAATCAGCATTCACTGCTCCGACAACATAGTGCCCCGGCGCATCCTGCCGTGCGGACATCGATGTGGTCCGTTCAAGACCGCCGTTGAGGAGATCGCGCGACTTCACCGTCTCGAACGTGATCCACGGATTTGTCAGATCGACTTCCAGCACTTCGACCCGCCACGGAATCGATGGAGCGGCCATCTTCATGTGCACGACACCCGGACCGACGGTCTTGCGGGAGAGCGTGTCGTAGTGGACCTGGGAGAGTGCCGGGGAGGAGAGAAGAAAGACCAGGAGGAGGAATAGGTGATATGGAAAATGGGATAGGTTAAATGGAAAACAGGACAGGTCAAATGGAGAATGGGATAGGTCAAATGAAAAACGGGATATGGGAGATGAGAAACAGCGATACGATCGCTTCATGGATCGGGCCTTTGCGAACGGCTGCCTCAAGAACACGACGTCACGGTATCTTCTGCACGGAGGACAGCGAGAGTGAATGATACGGCTACTTGAAATCAGAGGACTTGAAAGGTGAAACAG
>JBFYQI010000463.1:0-4388 GCA_041302875.1 Ignavibacteria bacterium | reverse complement strand
GGCTCGATGATGTTTGATTCCGTCCATTCATCAATGATATAATACACGAACCATCGGTAGAGTTTGCGGCAGAGATAGCGCGCCGTTTCGGGCTGGGCAAAGATCATGTCCAGCAAGGCATTGAGTTCCGCGAGCCCGTCGCTGCTCCCTGCGATCACCGTGCTGCCGTAGCGGGCGGAAAAGGTCTTGGCCCCCGTGTCGTGGTTCGAACTCCGGAATTCCGATGTGGTCTGCCCGATGGTGCCGTCCGTGGCGACGAAATCCCGCCAGCCGGTGAGAACACGGGCGGCCTCTTTGACATCCTCCTCCGTGTAATTCGTGTAGTCCCCCGGACCGACCTGCGGACCTTTGCCGATCGTGAACAACTCCTGCAATTCACGGGCATAGTTCTCGTCCGGACGCGTACGGATGTTCCTGTTGCCATTCAGGTAGCGGAGCATCGCTCCATCGATGGTCGCTTCGCGGGCAAGGGTCTTGAAGTTCCCCAGCGAATGACGACGGAGGAGGGCGGCATACCTGTATGAAAAGCGCGCGTTTCCAACCGTCGCCATGGCGGTGACAAAATGGTTGTGCCAGAACAAGGTCATCTTCTCGCGGAGCGAAACCGTTTGTCCGAGCATCAGGCTCAGCCACCATGCGCGCAACGACGTGGTCCGGCGGCCATTGTCTCCGCTCGTGGTATCCGTCACCCACGGAGATCCGACGGGGACCGTTTCCGTCGTGCTGGTGGAATAGACAAGCGGCATGCTTGTCTCTTCAGACGGTGCGGCGAGAAGCTGATCGAGCAACGCGTCCAACGTGAGGCCGCTGACCGATGCGATGGTGCTTCGATCGAAGCTGAAAAGCGTTCGACGAAGCAGATGCAGCCGCTGGGTGTTCTCGAACGGACCGGCGTACGGCTCCAGTCCTGCGGTCGTACGCGCGACCGACGGGAGAACGCGATTTGCGAATGGATGCGCGGGATCATCCGGCACGGTTGTGTTCACCGGGGACTCCTTGGATTCCGTGATGTGATGCGTTACCGCCGTTTGGCCAGCCACACTTCGGGATTCTGCTTTTCCCGTTCTTTCCAGAGTTCGAAATGCAGGAGCGGCTGATCGACGGTTTCGCCGCTCCGGGCGATGAGGGTTCCTTCTTGTACGTTCTGCGATTCCTTGACGAGCACATCCGCAAGGTGCGCGTAGACAGTGCGATACCCGCCGAAATGATTGATGATGATGAGATTCCCAAAGCCGGGAATGAACGAGACGACCGAGATCTCCCCGTCCGCGACGGAGAAGACATTCGAACCCTGCGGTGTTGCGATGTCGATGCCGGCATTCTCCGTCACCGTTTTCAGCACGGGATGGATTTGATTGCCGAATTTCGACTTGACCGTGCCGGTCTGGACCGGCCAGCGAAGCCTTCCCTTCCGCTCGGCGAATGCAGCCCCGGCGGCGACGCTCGATGGCGGCGGTTCAGGAGTGGGAGTCGTGCGTGCGCGCGCGGCCGCCAGTTCCCGCTCCTTCCGTGCCACCTCTTCCTTCTCGGCGCGGATGCGTTCCTTCTCGATCAGGTCGGCGATGAGCCGCTCCACCTGTCGGAACGCTGCGGTCTTCCTGGCGAGTTCCCGCTTGTATGTGTCTTTGTCCCGGCGGATCTGCCGGAGCACCTTCCTGCGTTCCCCCGTTTTTTCCTGCAGTGTCTGCTCTTCCCGCGTCTTGTCGGCGATGATCTGGCGTTCCGAGATCAGCTTCGACTGCAGTTCCTCGTTCTTCGCCTCGAGTTCCGATTTATGCGTCTCGATATCCCGAAGGTCCCGCGCGCGTTGTTCGGAGAACCGCCGAAGATACTGGATGCGGATGGAAAGCTGATTGATGGACTTCGAGGAGAACAGGGCCTCGAGATCGTAGATGCGTCCGTTCTTGTAGACGGAGCGAACATAGTTTGCATAATGCGATTGTAGGAACTGCAGGCGCTCTTCAAGTTCTGCGATGCCGACTCGTGCGCTGTCGATCTCAGAGGTCAAGTGGAGCTCCTCCTCGCGTAATCGCGCGATCAATTGCTTGATGAGCATCGCCTGCCGTTCGAGGTCGTCGAGCCGCTCGAGCGCTGAACGTTCCTTCTTCTCGCTTTCCTTCAGCTTGCGTTCAAACGCCTGGATATCGGTTCGAAGCTGCTTCAGTTCATCCTGTCGCTTGTTGATCTCGCGCGCCGCCCGCTGTGCCTCGAGCGTCGGACTCCCGAGCGCCAACAGGCCTACCGCGAGAGCGACATGGAGTCTGCTCAGCGCCATCGGACGACCTCGGCGGAAGAGGGGACGGCGAATGTGAGATCCACCGCATCGTTCAGGGAAAGTTCATGAAAGCGGAGTGTGATGCGTTGCCGCTCGACGGGACGGATTGTCCGGAGTTGATAGGGAAGGGTCATCGATCCGACCGCGCGGAAGTCGTCGTACGTTTGCTCGAGGATGAGAGCTCTCTGCTCGTTCAACATTTGAATCGACCGAAGGTTGCCCTTGTCGTCGACCGCGTACCAGCGTGTGAACACGTCGCTCGCATACGCCAGGACGGTGAAGCCATCACGCATGAAAACGGAATCCGGCTGGGAGCGATCTTGGCGGAGGACCCCGCCCCCGGTAAGCAGATCGATGAGGTCTTCGGCGGTCACGCGCATGCGCAGGATTCGCTCGAGGTTATCCGGGTCGGCGGTGCCGATCGAGAGCCTGTTCTCGAGAGCGGAGTAGAAGCGGAGGGAATCTCCCGCAAGCTGCAGTGCGCCGACCTTGATTCCGAACGGACCCTGAATACGGATCACCAGGGAATCCGGTTTCTTCAACGCGAAGCTGAAGGAGCCGCTCTGAGCGAAATCCGTCGTCTCCACGGAAAGACGGCCGTCGCCGGAGAGGGTAGAAACAGACGACCGGCGCTTCTCGACGGCCGCATGGAAGGATTCCCAAGGATATGCGGATTCCGTCTTTCCCGTTTTGCTGCTGCCGCCGCAGCCGATACCAACGATCGCGATGGTCCAGAGAATGATGGCCTGCGTTGCTCGGTTCACAGCGTCCCTCGTTCGACCTTCGCGCGCAAGGAAGCGTTGTCTGGATCCTTTTCCAATCCGAGATTCCAGTGTTTCTGTGCCAGGTCGGCCTTTCCGAGCTTGGAGTACACGTCGCCAAGGTGCTCGTGAATGACCGCGCTCGCTTCTCCCTTCACTGCCCGTTCAATGTAGATCGCTGCCTCCGGGTACCGTCCAAGACGGAAGTACACCCAGCCAAGCGTATCAAGGTAGGAAGGATTCTCCGGCTCCTGTTCAACCGCCTTCGTTGCCATCTCGAGTGCGCGTTCGAGCTGCACGCCGCGATCGGCAAGGCTATATCCGTAGTTGTTCAGGAGGAGCGCCGAGTTCGGCTCGAGTTTCAGCGCCTCCTCGTATATGCGATCACAGTCCTCGTACCGTTTCAACCCTTCATAGGTCAGCGCGAGTGTGCTGAGCGTGTTGAGATCGCGCGGGTCCAGTTTGTAGGAGCGCTCGAGATGCTCAAGCGCCTTCGTCGTGTCGCCGGTTCGCGATGAGGCGAGACCGAGCAGCAGATACACGCGTGCGTCTTCCGGAAGGGTCTTCTGCGCTTGCTCCATCGTCTCGAACACCTTCGCGTATTCCCCGCGGTCGAAGTACCCCGAGCCCAGCAGCCACCAGGCGTCGCCGTTCCACGGAGCGAGTTGCGTCACCCGGATGAAACAGGAGGTGGCCGTCGAATCCTCGCGCCGATGTGAGGCAAGGAGTCCGAGATACCAGTACGCCCGCCAGTCGTTCGGCAGTTCGGTGCGAACCTCTTCAAGGACAGTCCGCGACCGTGCTGCCATTGCGGTGTCGGTCTCGCTCTGTGCGAAGAAACCGACGCCGATTCGCAGCTTCACCTCGGGACTCGTGAGCCCTTGCGCGAGCAGCCGCTCGAACAGTTCCGTGGCGCGTCCGTATGCGCGTTGGTCGAGAAGCAGTTCGGCGAGCGCCGCGATGGTCTCCGGATCGTTCCGGTCGAGTTCCAGCAGGCGCTCGAGAATCGTGCGCGCTTCTTCCTGCTTCCCTGCCTTGAGATAGGATTCGGCGAGTTGACGCTGCAGCACGCGATTCGCCGGATCGAGATCGGTCATGCGGCGAAGATAGGTGACCGCATCGTCGTGGCGGCCGAGCATCGATGCGAGCGCAGCGCATTGAAAGAGGACGTCGAGGTTATCCCCTTGGCGTTCGAGGATCCGTTCGTAGATTTCCAGCGCCCGGATCGGACGGGTCTGCTGAGAGAGTCGCGCGAGATTGTACCACGCGGAAACGGAATTGGAGTCGAGACGAATGATCGCTTCAAACTCCTTCGTCGCGAGGTCGGTCTGCAGGGCGTTGAGATAGACGTA
>JBFYQI010000458.1:0-2953 GCA_041302875.1 Ignavibacteria bacterium | reverse complement strand
AAACAGGAAATCGGTCAGATCATTGTGATCTGCGAACCAAGACCCCATGAACGTGATTGTTTCGAGGTGGATGCATCGGTGGTTTACACAAAATAGCGAATTGAGGAGGGAAAAGCAAATGAGTTCATTCGATGACTCGCGCTCGCACTTCCATCTTTTGCTTGAGGTTCTCTTTGCCTGTCCGGATCTTCGCGAGGGAAAGATGCGGGCCACGGACCTGTGTGATCTCGAGCAAGCCGACCTTGACTTCGCTTCCCGGCGAGATGCCTGGTTCCTTCTCAGCGAAGACGGTCACCATCTGCCCCTTCTGCACTCCATCCAGATCGCCGAGGGAGATGAATGCATCGTCTCCCTCAAGATAGATGAGAGCCCCTCGAACGACTCGTCCCCGGAAGATGATATCCGTCGTATCGGACGGCGCGGTCCATGCCGTCGTGTCATCTGTCCAGAGTTCCCGCGACCGAAGGAAGGGAAGATCGGTCTCCAACTGCACCGTCAGGTTGTGGGCGAGCTGCCGGCACGCTTGCCCGATGACCGTCGCGTTGAATTCCTCACTCCCGAATTTGATCCGATTCAGTTCGCGGTACTCGACGGTCCGCTGGGATTGTTTTCCGAACAACGTGAGTGCAAACGACCGGTCGGCGAATTCGCCGCGGACGATACCGTGCGAGCGCTCGGCGGCGGGGAGGGAACCCGGTATTCGCGTGAGATCATAGACCGTGAAGGATACCGCAGCCGCTCCCTTGAAGGCTTCATATGCACCAAGCGTCTCGCTTCCCGTCGTGAACCGGCTTACGTCGAAATCCGAGACGGCACCTACGAGCAAGAATCTGACGTTGAGCTCGTCCCGCAGCTGTTTCCAGAACTTCGGATCCGAAAGCGCGCCAGTCCCCAGCCCTTGCTCGGCAACACGACTCAGGACGACCTGCGGTGCAACCACGAGCGAACCATAGCGAGTCGTGAGATACGCGCTCAGATACCGTGGTACTTCCAACCCAAGATCCCACGGACCTTCGAACGAAGATCGGTTCTCGAAGGGAAGGACGACGAATCCGGGACCGGGAACCGGCTGCGCCGCAAGCGGCGGCATCCCACTAGCACCAGCGATGACAAGTATCAGAACTGTACGGATCGTTCTATTCATAGAGAAGATACTTCACTCGTTTCAGATTGAAGAGCGCGGATTGTTCTTTATACTGTCGAATCATTGTCGACACCGAATCCTTGCTTTGGAATCTCTCGCGCGTCTCGCTGTTGCCGACCGCCTTGTCGAAGGAACTGAGCCCTCCATTGCGCGCCCGCGCGAACAAATTGTGGTCAGGGAATAACTTCAACAGGGCATCGATGACATGCATCTGGATCGCGGTCATATCCATCATCTCACGGTCGACCACATGGACCTGGACGCCTTTGTACTTGATCCCCGTCGTATCGCGGTAGAACGGCGTGTATGTCATTGGACGGAAATAGACTCCTTTGAGATCCAGACTGTTCAGATACCGTGCCAGCGCATACTGGTCCACCCACGGAGCGCCCACCAGCTCGAACGGAAGCGTGTAGCCCACGCCCTGATTCGCTGATCCGAGCTCACCCAACAGACCCGTCAACACGTAGAAGATCGTGGTCTGCCACTGCGGAATATGCGGTGACGTCGGGACCCACGGAAGACCGGTCTGGTCCCACCACATCGATCGCTTCCAACCCTTCATCGGCACCACCGTCAGAGAGCACTTGCCTGATTCTCCAAGCCATCCTTCGTTGTTGATCATCTGCGCCAGCTCGCCTGCGGTCATACCATACACGTACGGAACCTGATACGCGCCGATGAAGGATTTGTATTTTAGTTCGAGCATTGGTCCCTCAACGCGGTTACCGGTCAGCGGATTCGGCCGATCGAGCACCACGAACGGAATGCCGCTCTCGGCAGCCGCCTCCATCGCAAGTCCCATGGTGGAGATGTACGTATACGACCGGACGCCGATATCCTGGATATCGTACACAAGCACGTCGATATCCTTCAGCATTTCCTTCGAGGGTTTCCGGGTCTTTCCATACAGCGAATACACAGGGAGTCCGGTGCGGGAATCTGTGTAGGTGTCGATCGTCTTTCCGGCATCGGCATCGCCGCGGACCCCATGTTCGGGACCATACAACGCCACGAGCTTGACGCCAGGCGCGCTGAACAACACATCGACCGTGCTTTCCAAGTTCGCGGAGACACCGGTCGGATTGGTGATGAGACCGACACGCTTCCCCTGCAGAACATCGAATCCGCGCTCACGCAGGACGTCGATTCCGGGGAGGACCTTTGGTCCACCGGCGATCGCATGAAGGGAAAGGAGAAGTCCGACAAGGAGCAAGGTCCAGCATCGAGTGATCATGGTGTTCCTTTCTTGAGTGCGGCATTCCGCTTGTAGAGTTGGAACGCGAGAACAACAGAGACAAGGATCGCCGCTCCCGCCGTGATCATGCCGAACGTGCTGACGGGGGGTTCGAGCGCGATGAGGGTGAGAATCAAGGCTGTGAGCAGCGACGCAAGTTGAAACAGGATTCCTCCATCCTGCGCTTCTCCCGTCATTGGCGATGAAGCAGGGGCATCGGGCGAGTCCAGCGAAGGCAACGGCTTTCCGTCGACCTCCCAGTTCTTGAGCCGGGCCAAATCTGACGCGAGCGCCAAGAAGTCGCCAAAGCGTTCGTGGTTCAGAGCCAGGAAATCCACTTCGAGCCGCTCGACAAGAGGCGTCCCGGCGACGACCGCCCGAAGATGCTCCCCCGCCTTCATGGCGGAAGATTGAAATTCCGCCGCGAGTTTGTCATACCCTTCCCCCTTCGGACCTATCCGTCGCATCACGTCATGAGCCCTGACCAGGAACTTCGCATGAAACGCGGCATCGAGCAGTGAAGACATCCGATCAGTGCGGAGAGCGGCCTCGACAAGCTCGCGGAGGACATT
>JBFYQI010000390.1:0-3892 GCA_041302875.1 Ignavibacteria bacterium | reverse complement strand
GAATACGCTTCGACAGCGCGACGGACGTCGGAGCATCGCCCTCACGGCAAACTATCGATATCCGTATTCCCTTCGTCGCACTGTCATCGAGCTTTCCGCTGCGTTCGAACGAGAATTCGCTGTTCGAAGCATCTCAAAACGCATCGGCCTTGAGGTCTGGATCGTCGAATTCTTCTGTGTCCGTGGAGGTGTTCTCACTTCAGCGTCTGCTTCATATGCACGCATTGGACTTGGGGCCGTTATGGGACCTATCGAGCTCGACTACGCGTATGCACCATCACCGGCATCATCTCGGATGCATTGGATCACCGTTTCCGGTATACTCCCCTTTTAGCTGTCCGACCGACAGGAATGAGTCATTCGCGCTGGACACCTCTCGGCCCAGAGTTCAAGGTGTTCGGACACCGCTGCCTCCAAACACACTCGCGGAAGCAGCCTGCAGAAGCGCGTCACGTTTCCCTTTTTTCTCAGAAGGCAGGTACCCGCCGAGCAAATCGAAGATCATGACGCCCCCAAGCGGGATCTTCTTCGCGTATTCCACCTTCTTCCGCACACTCGCGGCATCCTCATACGTGATCATCTTGTCCCCCACCACGCACCATGGCGCCTGCGCCTTGTCGTCCCAGTATCTGCCCTGTGAAGGGACATCGCGCAGGTAGCCCCAGCGTCGCGACTTGAAGGGCTTCCCCGGTTCGACAGGTTCGCGAACTCCAATGAATTCTGTAGTCAAGAATGATATCCCCAGACCGATCCTGTGAGGTTGCACGCCGAACGAAATCCACGCCTTCGCTCCGATTCCGGCTTGTTCAAGCGCATACCCGCTGTATCCATCGTACTTGTCAGGAATCTCAAGTGGAGTATTGAACCCCGTCTTCACATTCCGATAATCTCCCCAGAACATCTCGTACGTCATCAGATTGATCTGATCGAACGCTTCGTTCATCGCTTGTGCATCATACCCCAATGTTCGGAAGGGAGAGTGATTCACGGCGATCGCAAGCACTCCACGACGAGGCCATTTGTCAAGACGATCCCGAAAGAGCCTAATCAATGCTGCGAACGATCCGCGTTCATCAGCGCGCGGGAATTCCCAATCGAGTTCCAAACCATCATATCCCTTTCGAAGGGCATAGTCGCACGCGGACGACACAAACACCTCTCTGCGCGATGGATCACTCGCAATGAAGGACATCGCTGCCGCTCCCGGACCATGAACACCGCCGAGCGAAAGAAGCACTTTGGCGCCCGATTGATGTGCCCGATCGATCAACGTCTTCTGAATATTCACGGTTCGCCAAAGAGGCGGGTTGTTTCCGTTGTACACGCCTCCCCACTCGATGTTGACCGAATCCTGGTTGAACTTGCCAGGCTTGGCAGGCACGAGCACATCGAGATAGGGATAGGTCTTCGTTGGATTGGCAGAGAAGTGAACAACGTGCGTCATGTGCGAGAAATCGATCTCTTCGGGGTACAGAATCGGAACAGACCAAAGGGAATAGTACGCGGTGAGCCATTGGCGAGCTTGAGATGCCTGTGCGAAACAGGTGGTCGCTTGCGCGAAGATCAGAAGGACGGAAACACCGAATCGGCTCTTCATCGTCACACTCTCGCTATGTTCTTCCAAAAAAAAAGACGCTGAACGCGGCGTCAGCGTCTTGGGGATTTCCAGTCGGACGACCCAACTAGACCATCAAACACGAGATTCCACTTCTCCTGATTCAACCCGAATCGCGTGCCCTATGTTTGGGGCGCTGAAGGATTGATGTCCATCGGAACACTTTGCGGCCATCTCTCAGCGCGTCGTCCAACAGTCGTCGGCTGGCCATCTGGGCGCATTCGAACGAGCTGCTCCGTCCGTTTCAGTTCATCTGGACGGTAGTCTTCGTAGAGAATGCGGATTCTCTTGAGCCGGACACCGACCTCTGCTGCCGTCTCCTCCACGCGCCTTAGTGCTTCTTCCTGAATAACATCGCTGCACACGATAATTTCAGAAACCCGTTGGTCACGTAACACCTTTTGCAGAGCCCAATGCCCGCCAAAGATCGGGAATCCATTGAAATACCGGCCTTCCAGATCAGGGTTGTCATCGATGAAGCCCACGGGTCGCCAGTTCTCAAGATCTGTGTTGAGAATCCGATCGAGAACGAGGGATCCCATATTGTCTGCACCATACAGCAGGACACCCTTGGAATTTGGTCTCTGCCTCCGAGAGAGGTACTGGAGCACTCGATACGAGAGACTCATTCCAATGACGGTAGCAGAGAGAAGGAATAGATCGTTAATGAGGATCATCCAGTCCTGATAACGAAATTCAGACATGGTAGCCGCAAGTCCGATTCCTCCCACGATCACCGCCAGCACGATGGTCTTCATCGTGCGGAGGGCGTCACCCAAGCCGAAGAACTGGAAAGTACGCTTCTGGTGACCGACGACAAAGAAGACGCCGAGCTGCAGGACTGCTACAAGTGCGATACGCCGGAAGAACAGATGTCCGTCGCCAAGTCCGCCGAGCATTTCTTGACCATCCACGAGCGCCGAAGCGAGCCCAAACGAGAGCAGGATAGCTGCAAGGTCGAAGAATCCTTGCATCGACTCACGATTCATGATGGGCTTGTCATACAGCGGGAGGAGCACGCCATTATTGAGCACCGCCATTTCCCGATAGCGCAGTTGTCGCACCCCAATGAAGACCACCAGGCAGACACCCATCAGAATGAAAGACGCCGTTTGATTGCTGACGAGCGTCATGGTGAACGCTCCGATTCCGAGGATTGCAGAGAAGACATAGAGTACGACCACTGCTCCTCGTGTCGACATTCCTCGTGAAATCAGACGATGATGAACATGGGCTTTGTCGGGTTGGAAAATGAACTTGAGCGCGTCCCTGAGCCTTCGCGTGCCGGAATTCTCCGGAAGAAACGAGTTCAGGAACCTCCTCGTCATGGAAAGGAAGGTGTCCATGATCGGAAGGCCCAGCGCGAGGATCGGGACAAGAATCGCAATTCCCGTGGTTGTCTTGGTGGAACTCTTGAGTGACAAGATCGACAGGATGAATCCAAGAAACAGACTTCCCGAATCCCCCAGAAAGATCTTCGCCGGATTGAAGTTGTACCGCAGGAATCCAAGCAACGCGCCGGAGAGCAGGATCGTCACGACCGCGGTCGCAATGTCACCCTGCAGGAATGCGATCGGCGCCATCGTCAAGGCGGCGATCATCGCAACACCCGACGCCAGACCATCAAGGCCGTCGATGAGATTCAACGCGTTCGTCACACCGACGATCCAGAGCAGCGTCAGAGGGAGGTCGAACACTCCGAGCGAGAAGACCGTACCTGCGAAGACGGTCCGGTCGATGGAAATACCGAAGCCGGAGAAGTAGACGATGAGAGCCAGAACCAGTTGACCGGCGAACTTGTGCAGAGGCTTCAGGTTCTTGATATCGTCGGAAATGCCGAGCGCGACGACGCTCACGAGAGCAACGAACAGCAGAAGCCCGTCCCATCCCGCCAGCCAAGTCGACGTCAACAACGTTGGTTTCAGGAGTGCGAGCACGCCGAGGCCGACGGCAAGGCTCAGAAAGACCGCAACGCCTCCCATACGCGGGGTCGGCGTCTTATGAACCTTCCGCTGGTTGGGCAGGTCGATCGCGCCGACGCGAGCGGCAAGCCGCATCACCCAAGGCGTGAGTACCAGGGCCGACGCAAGTGCCGCGACGAAGGCTATCACCACCGATACGGCTATTGTCACTGTTGTGCCTCCTTAAATTCCATCATGCGGAACGGTCCCATCCGATACATTATCGGCCCGCTCCATCCACGTCACATTCACCGGATTCTTCCATCGTCCGGCGATGCTCATTCTCCAATTCAGCAACCTGCATGCGCGTCGTTTG
>JBFYQI010000377.1:0-3594 GCA_041302875.1 Ignavibacteria bacterium | reverse complement strand
GTGTTCCTGGAAGCGCTGAACCTGACGAACTACCGGAACGTCGTGTACGTCTACACGGATACCGGCTCGCCCGATTTCACGAACACCGGCAATTACTCGGAAGAGTATGTGAAGGATCCATCCAACTACGGTGCGCCGCGACGCGTTCGCTTGGGGCTCCGTCTGGCTCTGTAACCCTCAGACAGGATCGAACGACCATGAAACAATTCATCTACATCCTCATTCTCGTTCTGCCGTTGTCCCTCGTTGCGCAGCGCAAGGCGCTCGAAGAGCTGCAGCGGCAAGGGCCGGGATTGGAAAAGACTGCGGGGATCGTGGACCGCGCCGGCGGAACGCATGACAAGAGCAACATTCGCCACTTCTTCGAGAATCGCGGGAAGCTGTACCCGCGCCGCGTCTCTGACGGACCCGACGGCGAATGGCCGGCGAACAGCAAGCGGGAGTACATCTATCGTGCCGCGCCGTACGTCGGCATTCCGGGGAACGTCATTCAGGGACGTTTCACCACGAATGAAGAGTGGGAGGCGATGGGGGGATTTCATAATCCGCTGCAGACCGACCGGTTGTCTCCCGCATTCTCCGATCGGCCGTCGACCTGGCCCGCAAGCGGATGGCCGGTGAAGGACGAGCAAGGGAATCCGGTCATCAAGTCGGACCAGGACAGCTATTGCGCATACAGCGACAGCAACAACACAAAAGGCCGCCTCGGCATTGTCGTGTACCAGACGGGATATGCATACGGAATGAAGATCGCGCGCGACATGCTGTTCTTCAAATTCGAGATCGTCAATATCAGTCCCGTCCAGCGTGACAGTCTCTACTTTGGTCTCTATGCGGACGTGGACGTCGGTAATATCTCCGGGGGCGATCCCGAGTGGGGCGACGACAAAGCCGGCTTCGACAAGGACCGTCGATTGATGTATTTCTACGATGGTGATGGCAAGACGACCGAATGGCCCGGAGCACCGCCAGGATATTTCGGGTTCGCATTCCTTGCGACGCCGCAGCAGAAGGGGATTACCGACTTCCACTATATGCTGTACGATGATGATGTGGATGTTGACGCGACCCAATACGGCTACATGGCAAGCACGCCTGATCTCTACAATAGCGTGCAGGGACCGAAGTTCTTCCATCTCGGCGCGAATGCGCCGGATCTCCACTACGATGATCCCGCAACGATCCCTGCCGAAGGCCTGGATATCCTTGGCATGGCGAGTTCCGGACCGTACTCGCTCCCTCCGGGAGGAAGACTGACCTTTGTGGTCGCATTCGTCGCGGGTCAAACGCAGGATGACCTGTTCTTGAATACCGCCACCGCTCAGTTGATCGCAGACAAAGACTTCGACATTGGCGCTGAGGCTCCACCGCCGCCAAACCTGCGCGCGGAATCTGCCGACGGTCGGGTCATTCTCACGTGGGACAATGTCTCCGAAGTCACGCGGGACAAGTATTCGAAGCGGTTTGATTTCGAGGGATACCGGCTCTACCGCAGCATTGACAAGGGAGCGACGTGGGACCAGATCGACCGGAACGCGAACCGATTAGCCGGACCAGACCCTGTTCCCGTCGTGTCGTTCGACAAGGTGAACGGTGTTGGCGCAGATGCAGGATTGAAATACCGGTATGAAGACACGACGGTCGTGAACGGGTTCGAGTACTGGTATTCGCTCACGGCATATGATGAAGGAGATGCGCTGGTTCCAAGCCTGGAGTCCTCGATCGGCAACAATCTCGAACTGCCCAATGTTATCTCGGTGGTTCCGCGGCAGGATGCGGCCGGCCGCACAGCTCCGAGAGCCGTCAACGTGGCGCACACCGGGACGGGGACTTCGGACTATCCGTTGACGGTGATGGTCGGAGACAACGAAGGATTCGCCCCGGGCTCGTATTCGGTCACATTCGAACCGGTCGCGCGCGTGGCAATCGGTAATCTGCTGTCAGTCATCACGGCGTCCATTGCGAGCACCGCACCATTTCAGCCGTGGGCGATTCGGTTCAACAATGCAACGACGTTCAATGTATTGAATGGCATCACCGGAGCGGCGGTGCTGAGCGATCAGCCCTACACCTCGGGTGCTGCGATCACCTTCGGCGGATTGAGCGTCACGATCACCGATACGAATAGCACCATGTTGGCCTCATTCTATCCCGAGGAAGGGGATTCGATCGTGATCGGTCCCGGCATTCGGGTGAACCGCGGCGTACAGACTGTGCTGCCGCTGCAGCCGTTCACAACGAGCACGCCCTACGCGACGAGTGATGGCGTCACACTGCAGATCACGCCCACGACCTACCTTCGCGGCGGACGGCTTGTGGAAGGGAACAATCTCTCGGTTGCGACCACCGTTGTCACGTCGGACAGCGTGGTCAACGACGTGTTCCAGGTGACGGTGACGGCGGTCGATCAGGGAGCGAGCCGGGTCGCCGTGCGCGTGACGAACCAGATGAACGCCGTTGTCGCACAGAACGATACGCTCGCTTCGGGAGATGCGCTCACGTTCAAGGGCATCCGTGCGCTGCTCACGTTCACGGCGACGAAGATGCCTTCCGTTGGAACGCGCTTCGAGATCACGACCGGCATTCCCATCCCGCTCTCGTACGTGGATGCCTACGCGTTTGCCACCACGGGAGCGACGATCGACAACAACGCGGTCGCGTCGGAATTGAGCGGCATCCGTGTCATTCCGAATCCGTATATCGTTTCTTCGCTGTTCGAAGAAGAGTTCGGCGAACTGCGGCGGGAGCCCATCCGGCAAATGCGCTTTGTCAATCTGCCGCCGAGCTGCTCGATCTCGATCTTCACGCTCGACGGCGACCTCGTCCAAACGCTCTATCACACAAGCGGCACCGGAGTGTATACGTGGGACCTGCGGACCGCGGGGGGACGGGAGATCACAACGGGCGTCTATCTGTATCACGTGAAAACCGAAACAGCTGAGCGGCTGGACCGCTTCGCGGTGATCAAGTAAGGAGAACGGCCATGAAACGAATCATTCTTCTTCTGGTGGTGATCGCGGTCGCGGCTCAGGCGCAGAATCCCAATCTCGGGACCGCCGGGGCGCAATTCCTCCAGATCGGCGTCGGGGCGAAACCGATGTCGATGGGAGGTGCGACGGCCGCATCGATCGGCGATGCATCTGCCTTGTTCTGGAATCCGGCAGGCATTGCGCGCGTGGAGGGACAATCCATTCACTTCTCCCACATCAACTGGTGGGCGACGATGAATCTTGTTTCCGCCGGCTACGCGCTCAATCTCGACGGCGAGGGATCGCTGGGATTGTCGGTGACGAGCCTCACGATGGATCCGATGGAGGTCACAACGGAGACCGCGCAGAACGGAACCGGCGAGACCTTCACCGCCAGCGACCTGATGATCGGCCTGACGTATGCGCGATTCCTGACGGACAAATTCAATGCGGGGATCACGGTGAAGTACATCCGGCAGAGCATCTGGAACGAGACCGCTGGCGGCATCGCGTTCGACCTCGGCACGCAGTATGAGCTGTGGTTCAACAAGTTCACGATCGTCATGAGTCTCTCCAACTTCGGCGGAGACCTGCAGATGACGGGACGCGATCTCGGATTCAAGTA
>JBFYQI010000329.1:0-6954 GCA_041302875.1 Ignavibacteria bacterium | reverse complement strand
GCGGCGTCTGCGTCGATGGATCCCATGTCGACCTTCCCCTTCGTGATCTCGTACGAGGGCATCGTCGCTCGCAGGGCAGACAGCGGTCCGCCGAAGTCCGCGAGTGCCTGGAGGACGAATCCGATGCCAACGATGGCGTCGCGTCCGGCGTGGATCCCGGGAAAGATGACGCCGCCGCTCCCTTCGCCGCCGATAACCGCGCCGATCTCGACCATCCGTTGCGCGACGTTGATCTCTCCGACCGGTGTTTTCTCGATCGTGCCGTCGTTCGCCTTCACAACGTCATCCACTGCGCGGGTGGTGGAAAGATTGATGACGACGCGTTGGGATTTCGAACGCATCTTCTCGAGAACGAACTTCACGCATGTGGTGATGGTATACTCTTCTCCGTACGGTTCCCCTTTCTCCGTGATCAGGACAAGCCGGTCAACATCAGGGTCGACGGCGATACCGAGGTCGGCGGCGGTTTCCTTCACGCGCGCACACAGACCGGTGAGGTTCTCCGGAATCGGCTCGGGTGTGTGACCGAAGATACCGGTGAGGTCACAATGAAGCGGAACGACCTCACAACCAAGCGCTTCGAGCAATCCAGGGACGATGGCGCACCCCGCCGCGTTCACACAGTCGAGCACGACCTTGAATCGTCGACGCCGGATCTCTTCGACGCGGACGAGAGGATGCGAGAGTACGGCATTGACGTGATCAGAGAGGAACGATTCCCGCTGCTCGAACGAACCCTGACGGTCCCATGGAACATATGAGCGTTCAGTGCGGTCCGCGATCGCCCAGAATGCCTTGTTCTGGTCCGCATTGAGGAAGAGGCCGGACGGCGCAAAGAACTTCATGCCGTTCCAGATCATCGGATTGTGGCTCGCGGTTATCGAGATGCCGCCGGAAGCACGGAGTCGCTCAACCGCCAGCGCAACCGTGGGTGTTGGGCAGATGCCGAGCGAGATGACGTTGCAGCCCATTTCGCGGAGTGTCGCACTGGCGACGTCAGCGATGGAGCTTCCCGTGATCCGTCCATCCCGCCCGATGACAACTGTGCCCCGCTGACAATATTCGGCGTACGCGCGCACATAGCGCACGACTGTTTCTGGAGTAAGGGTGTTTCCGACGATACCGCGAATGCCCGAGATGCTGACCATCAACGCCATGCGTTTTCCTCCGAAATAGAGCCTAATATAGCGACCGACCCCGGGAGAAGCAAGGAATGCCTTGCTTGATACTCAGCATGGGCGTGAGTACCTTGCAAGCATAACGACTGAACAAAGGCTGTCATGGAATTATCGGCAGGATCCCAGAAGCTCTTGTTGCGTTTGGCCCGGGAGTCGATCGCGGCGGCTGTGTCCAGGACGAAGCTCCCGAAGGCGCAGACGGATCAGGAAGATCTCAAACGCCCTTCCGGTGTCTTCGTCACGTTGCATGACGGGACGGATCTCCGTGGATGCATCGGCTACGTTGAACCGGTCATGCCCCTTATTCGCGCGACGCAGGAGCTTGCGGTGAAGGCGGCGCTCGAAGATCCCCGGTTTGACCCTGTCACATCGGAGGAACTGCCCCGCCTATCTATTGAGATCTCCGTGCTGTCGCCGCTCGAACCGTGCACGGATGTTCGTGCGATCGAGATTGGGAAGCATGGGTTGGTGATCGAATCTGGCTTTCGAAGGGGATTGCTGCTGCCACAAGTCGCGACAGAATATGGCTGGGACCGGGAGCAATTCCTTTCGCATACTGCACTGAAGGCGGGCCTCGGTCCCGATGCATGGAAGAAGAACGAGTCCCGGCTCTTCGTGTTTTCTGTTGAGAAGTTTTCAGAGTCTGACCTCTCCACACATTCTTGATCGATCCTATGGCTTTGTCGAGCACAGAAGCAGTGCGGTCGCCGGCAGTTGCGGGGATGTTCTATCCCGGACAGCCGGAAAAGCTCCGTCGGGACATCGACCGGATGCTTGCTGAGGCGCCTGCGTTTCCGGATGCGACAAAGATCGCGGCGGTGATCGTCCCGCATGCCGGGTACGTCTATTCAGGATTCACCGCGGCACATGCCTATCGTGCCGTCCAAGGTCTGCAGTTCGATACCGTGATCGCGGTCGGCCCGAGTCACCGTGAGTATTTTGACTACGTTTCCGTCTACGATGGCCGGGCGTACGCAACGCCGCTCGGCATTGTGGAGATCGATGCACAAGTCCGGAATGCACTCGTGCAGGAGGGACTTGTCGCCTCGAATGCAGGCCACCGCGCGGAACATTCCGTCGAGGTTCAGGTGCCGTTCCTTCAACGTGCGTTGGCGGATTTCCGATTCGTCCCCCTCATCATGGGGACCCAACACCCGCGCGTGTGCGAGGCGCTGGGAAAGGCGATTGCAAATGCTTCTCACGGACGCCGAGTCCTCCTGGTGGCCAGCTCGGATCTCTCACATTTCCACCCAGCGGAGGAGGCGGCGGCGTTGGATCATCGGGTCGTCGGGGAGGTTGAACGCTTCCAACCGGAGGAACTGATGCAGGGACTTGCCGACGACAGACTTGAAGCATGCGGCGGGGGACCGATCGTTGCGGTCATGGAGGCGGCGCGGCGTCTCGGCGCGGCTGAAGCGCGCATTCTGCATTACTGTCATTCAGGGGATGTCACTGGAGATCGCGATTCGGTGGTTGGGTATGTCTCAGCGGCGATTCTTCGGTCCAGGTAGATGAAGCGTACTCACCGAAAGCCGTCTGTCGGCGTGATCGGCGCCGGAGCTGTGGGGACAGCGCTGGCCATTGCGCTCGACCGTACCGGATACGATGTGGTCAGCGTCGTTGACCGGACACGCATGAAAGCACGCCGGCTTGCATCCCGCCTTCGCCAATGCGATGCGCATTCGTCCGTCAGCGACCTTCCCTTCATTCCTTCACTTCTGATTCTTGCTCTTCCGGAGGAACAGATCGTTCAGGCCGTCGCCGAACTCCGTTCATCAGCGAAGGCCTCGTTCCTTAAGACGACGATCCTTCACGTCTCAGGTTCTCTGACCTCCGATGTCCTCTCCCCGCTCGCCGAGCGTGGGGCGTTCGTTGGTTCGCTCCATCCGATCGTCTCGTTCCCGCGCCGACTTGGATCAGTGCTGTTAGCGGAACGTCTCAAGGGTGCAACGTATGGTTTCGAAGGGAGCAGGACTGCCGAACGAATCGCGCGTTCGCTCGTGCGTCGCTTGAAAGGCCGCTGCATCCGCGTTCCAAAAGAGGAGAAAATTCTGTATCATATTGCTTGCGTTCTGTTTTCGAACTATGCCGTTGTCCTCGTGGGTGCGGGTGCCTGCCTGACGAAGCGGCTCACAGGATTCCGTCCCGGCGACTTCCGACGATTGATGGAAGAGAGCATCGGAACGGCATTCGAGCGAGGCGCTGGCTCTGCGCTGACCGGACCCGTTGCGCGCGGTTCGATTGAAACGATTCGCGCCCATCGGAGCGTTCTCAGGCGAAAGGCTCCGGCAGCAGATGAGTTGTATCGCGTAATGGGTGCGATGGCGGTCGATCTGGCCGCGTCGATGAGGCGGCTGAAACCCGCACAGATCGCACGGATGCGGAAGATCTTCCGAACGAAGTGAACTCCAGAACAGGGATCGTATGAAAGCACTCATCGCCAGCGGCGGACGCGGCACCCGATTGCGCCCGATCACGCACACGCAGAACAAGCACCTCATTCCGATCGCAAACAAGCCGATCCTGTTCTATTCGATCGAAGCGGCCGTTCATGCCGGCATCAAGGAGATCGGGATCGTGCACAATGCCGACAGCCTTGAAGTGCCTGAATACGTCGGGGACGGTTCGCGTTGGGGCGTGCGGATCACATACATCCCGCAAGAGACACCCGGCGGCCTCGCACAGGTGGTCGGCCTTGCGGAGAAATTCGTCGCCGGGGACAAGTTCCTCTTCTACCTGGGCGACAACATGCTCGTCGGCGGCGTCAAGCGGTTCATTGACGAATTTGAGCGGAGCGGATGCAACTGCTATCTGACGCTTTCACGTGTGAAGGACCCCGAACGGTTCGGCGTGCCGGAGATCCAAGATGGACGGATCGTGCGCGTGGATGAAAAGCCGAGCATTCCCAAGAGTAACTTCGCAGTGGCGGGCATCTACCTGTATGATTCACATATTTTCGAAGCGGTCAGGAGCCTCAAGCCGAGCGCGCGGGGTGAACTCGAGATCTCAGACGCTCACACATATCTGATCGAACAAGGGTACACGGTCGGGTATACGGAGATCACTGGCTGGTGGAAGGATACAGGAAAACCGTCCGACCTCCTTGAGGCCAATCGATTGATCCTCGACAGCATCGAACCCCGGAACGAAGGAACTGTCGACGCTGCGTCGGACGTCGCGGGCCGGGTGATCATCGAGCCGGGCGCGCGCATCGGGAATTCGAAGATTCGCGGACCGGTGATCATCGGACGCGACGTGGTGGTCGAGAACAGCTACATCGGCCCATACAGTTCCATCGGCGACCGCACGCATATTCGAAACAGCGAGGTCGAATACAGCATCGTTCTTCGCGATTGCCGCATTCAGAATGTCGGCATTCGCATCGAAGGAAGCATTCTCGGAAATGACGTTGAAGTGGTGGAATCGGCGGGCAAACCCCGTGTGCATCGATTCATGATCGGGGATCAAAGCCGGGTTGAGATCGCATAAGCATAGGGAGACGACCGTGACGTTCGAGACGATTCGAGTGGAGACGGCAGACGGAATCGCGGCGCTGACCATCAACCGTCCGGAGAAGTTGAACGCGCTCAACGCGCAGGTGCTGGAAGAACTGCGGCATGTCTTCGAGGCACTCAAGGTGGATGAGACAGTTCGTGCGGTGATCGTGACTGGTGCAGGAGTGAAAGCCTTCGTTGCCGGGGCGGATATCAAGGAGCTCGCCTCGCTCGACGCGGGAACGGGGACACGCTTCGCAGAGAAGGGACAGGAGATCTTCTCGCGCATTGAAGCGCTTGGCAAGCCGGTGATCGCGGCGGTGAATGGGTTTGCGCTCGGCGGAGGGTGTGAGTTGGCGCTGGCGTGTCATATCCGGGTTGCGGCGGAGAACGCGAAGTTTGGACAGCCCGAGGTGGCGTTGGCGACGATTCCCGGATATGGGGGAACACAGAGGCTCGCGCGTCTCGTGGGAATGGGGAAGGCGATGGAATTGATCCTCACCGGCGATCCCATTGACGCCACCGAATCGCTTCGCATCGGTTTGGTCAACCGAGTCGTCGCGGCTGCCGAATTGCTCCCGTCGGCCAGAGCCATCGCGCAGAAGATCCTGACGCGCGGTCCAGTCGCAGTCAAGCATGCACTTCAAGCGGTGCAGGCGATCGCGCAGCTGCCACTGAGCGAAGGATTGGAACTCGAAGCCTCCTTGTTCGGAAGATGTTGCGGCACGGAGGATTTCAAGGAAGGAACGAACGCGTTTCTCGAGAAGAGGTCCGCCTCGTTTCGTGGACGTTAAATTCGCATTGAAGCATCACTGTCAAAGGGACGTATGGCACAGAACAAACCGGCATCGGGTGAGAACGGAAAGTTGATGGACAAGCTCGTATCGCTTGCGAAACGGCGCGGCTTTGTGTTTCAGTCGAGCGAGATCTACGGGGGACTGAATGGGTGTTGGGACTACGGTCCATTGGGCGTTGAGATGTTGAACAATCTCAAGCAGGCCTGGTGGAAGAGCATGACATTTCGCGAGAATGTCGAAGGAGTCGATGCCAGCATCCTGATGCATCCGCGCGTTTGGGAAGCGTCCGGTCATGTCGAGAATTTCACCGACCCGATGGTCGATTGCCGTCAGTGCAAGGCGCGCTACCGGATTGACGTATTGTTCGAGGAATTGTCGCTGAAGCGGAAGAAGGAGGTGCTGCGCGAGTTGGAGCCGGAACGGTTCGCAGGCCAGCAGAAGGATGAAACGATCGAAGCGGAGTTCGCCGCGCGAACGTCGACGGATGCAGAGGCAGCGGCGCTCATCCCGTTGCTGACGTGTCCGGCGTGCGGGGCGAAAGGGACCTTCACCGAAGCGCGCAAGTTCAACCTGATGTTCAAGACGTTCGTCGGCCCGGTCGAGGAGTCCTCGGCTGTGGTCTATCTCCGTCCCGAGACGGCGCAGGGGATCTTCGTGAACTTCCTCAACGTCCAGTCGGCCTCTCGTCAGAAGTTGCCGTTCGGCATCGCACAGATCGGCAAAGCGTTCCGGAACGAGATCAACACGAAGAACTTCTTGTTCCGCACGCGCGAATTCGAACAGATGGAGATGCAGTTCTTTGTGCGGCCGGGAACGGACGACAACTGGTTTGAGTACTGGCGCACCGAGCGGATGCAATGGTTCAAGGACCTCGGCATGCGTCCGGAGCGGCTGCAGTGGCATCAGCATCCGAAGGACAAGCTGGCCCATTACGCCAAGGACGCGTACGACATCGAATACCAATTCCCGTTCGGTTGGGGGGAGATCGAAGGGGTCCACAATCGAACGGATTTCGACCTGTCGCGCCATGAACAGTTCTCATCCAAGGGGATGCGGTATTTTGACGAGGAAACGAAGGAGAAATACGTTCCGTTCGTGATCGAGACATCCGCCGGGGCAAGCCGGTCCTTCATGGCCTTCCTGGTCGATGCGTACCACGAGGAGGAAGCGCCCACCGCAGAGGGGACGGCGGAGCTCCGGACCGTTCTGCGCCTGCATCCGAAGCTCGCACCGCTCAAGGTTGCGATCTTCCCGCTCGTCAACCGGGACGGAATGCCCGAAGCAGCCCACGCCATTGAATCAGATCTGCGGAGGTACTTCCGCGTCTTCTACGATGACAGCGGTGCCGTCGGCCGCCGGTATCGGCGACAGGATGAGGTGGGGACCCCATATTGCGTGACGGTCGACTCGCAGACGATGCAGGACCAGACCGTGACCGTGCGTGAACGGGATTCCATGCAACAGGAACGGATCCCTGCATCGCGC
>JBFYQI010000316.1:0-3818 GCA_041302875.1 Ignavibacteria bacterium | reverse complement strand
TGGATCGACTGGCAACGATGCCGACGGTGGAGAATCTTCTCTAGGATATCAGGCATACCGGCTTCAAGGCTGTCTTCTTCAACATCAATGCGGCCGACGCGATCAAGCGGAATGAAACGCTCGACGAGATCAAGGAGCGATTTGAAAGCGAGAAGGACGCAACGATCAAGGTTCTGATGCATTCGCTCGCCTTCGGGACGCTGAAGCCCTTCATCGCGAAGAAACCCGAGGATTCGATCACGCAGGCGCAGATGGAGATGACGCTCGATGTCATGGCGAACAGCTTGGTCTATTGGACTCAGGGCTTGGTGTCCCGACATCTGATGAAGCGCGGCGGACGGATCTTCAGCATGACGAGCTCCGGCGGTCACACGGCGATCCCGACCTATGGCGCGGTCTCCGCAGCTAAGGCAGCGTTGGAGTCGCACACGCGTCAGCTTGCGATGGAACTCGGCACGCAAGGCATCACGGTGAATTCGTTGATGGCCGGTGTGACGGACACGCCTGCGCTCCGGAAGATCCCAGGAAACATCGGCATGCTTGATATCGCTCGGCAGAAGAATCCCGCCGGACGCCTGACCACACCAGAGGATGTCGCGAAGTTGATCGTCCTGCTGGCCCAAGACGGAGCCGCCTGGGTGAGCGGAAACGTCATTGGCGTGGACGGCGGCGAAGATATTGTCAGCTACATCGGACAGAAGCACGAAGGCCATCACCACTAACACAGGCTTGCACCTGGGAGACTTGCAGGTATGCAGATCGACTACGCGCTCACTGAAGAACAGCGAATGCTCCGGGAGATGGTCCGGGACTTCGTCAACACAGAATTGAAACCCATTGCCCGGAAGATCGACGAAGAGGATAGGCTGCCGGCAGAACTCATCGCGAAGATCAAGGAGTTGGGGTTGCTCGGCGCTTCGTTCCCACAGGAATACGGCGGCGGGGGTTTTGGCGAAGTCGGCTACTGCCTGATGCAGGAGGAGATCGCGCGCGGATGCATGTCGACGGCGACATTCATCGGAGCGCACCAATCGATCGGTGCGAACGCCATCTTTCTTGGCGGCACGGAGTTTCTGAAGAGGAAGTACCTGACGCCGCTGGCCGATGGCACATACATCGGCGGATTCGCCTTGACCGAAACGATGGCCGGTTCGGATTCATTCAACCTTCGCACACGCGCACACCGCGAGGGGGATGAATGGGTGCTGAACGGCGAGAAGCTGTGGATCACGAATGGCGGACTCGCGGACGTCCTGTCGGTCTTCGCCCGGACGGAGCGAGGGATCACGGGTTTCGTCGTTGAGACAAAATGGAAGGGCTTTTCCGCAGGACCTCCCGAACACAAGATGGGGATCCGCGGAAGCATGACAAACGCCATCACGTTCGACAATGTGCGCGTGCCGGCGGAGAATGTGATAGGCGATGAAGGCCGGGGCTTCATCGTGGCGATGAAGACGCTCGATGCCGGACGACTCGGTCTGGGTGCCGCAGGCCTCGGGGCGGCGAAAGAAATGCTCGAGCTGTCCGCCAAGTATGCGAAGGAACGGAAGCAATTCGATGTTCCCATCTCGCAATTCGAGGCGGTCCAGTTCATGCTTGCGGATATGGCCACGACCATCTATGCGATGGAGTCGATGGTGTATCGGACGGCTGTGATGTACGAAGAGGGGAAGCCCATCTCGCGTCAGTCGGCGCAAGTGAAGTTGTTCTGTTCAGAAGGCATTTCCAAAGTATGCGATATGGCCGTGCAGATCCATGGCGGCATGGGTTACTCTCGGGAACTCCCGGTGGAACGATACTATCGCGATGCACGCATCAACCGGATATTCGAAGGGACGAATGAGATCCAGCGCTTAGTGATTGCGAGAGATGTATTGAAGAAGAGTGGGGTGCTCGGATGATGCAATTGCGATTTATGATCTGTGATTGTTGATTGTAAAACGTTTTTGGCGTAACTTAAAAAATCCCTAGCCGAGCAATCGGCGACGGATGGTGGACCAATGGTCATAGGGACCACGCTTTTCCTGTTCTTTGGACAAGCAAGTCGACCTGAATTTCGTGATAAGACATCATCATGGAATTCGGCTCCCGCTAACAACGCGGGATCCTGAATTTTTCATAGACTTAGCTTCGGTCCTGCGGACCTCGCTAAATCTAGAAAAATTCGGACAGGTAGCTCAGCTGGTAGAGCAATGGACTGAAAATCCATGTGTCGGCGGTTCGATTCCGTCCCTGTCCACAAAAGAAATCCCTTGGTACGAAGCCGTGCCAGGGGTTTTTTGTTTTCCGATCGGCGGTTCGATGGAGTTTCAACCCGCCGGAAGTCCGTAAGGACGTAGGCGGGTCCCTGTCCACAAAAGAAATCCCTTGGTACGAAGCCGTGCCAGGGGATTTCTGTTTTCCGATCGGCGGTTCGATGGAGTTTCAACCCGCGCACTTTTGCGTAACTATCTGATGTGTGGAATGGCACGATGAGAGAGACGCGCTTGCTGGTGCGGATGTGTCAGCGTGCGAGCGAACCGCGATCAGTATGACGGAGCCGGCTCTTTCGGTCGTAAAGTTATTCACTGCATACTGATGCCAGCACTGCGGAAAAATCCGCAAACCTTGTGCATGTCTGTTGCCCTTCATCGCGAAATTGTCGATGTTAATGCCGACAAATTCTCTGATTCGATGTGTTCACTTGGTTATGAATGAGGTCATGTCGCGATGAAAAAGCTTGGACGGTTTTCTATAGGTGTTGGTGATCGGTTTGGTCATCAGGGCGAAGCACAGATCGCCGCGCTGGAACTGACAGAGAAGGCAGGCGTTGTCGTTGTGCCGGTTTGGAACAAGTCGAACCGCGAGCACACGTTGATCGGGACAGAACCTGCGCAGACGCGTCAGGCGGCGGACGCGGCGGTGGCAGCGCGCAACTGGAAGCACCAGTACTTCCTGGATGCGGATCACGTCGGTCTCAAGACCGTCGATCGGTTCATCGATGCCTGCGACTTCTTCACGCTCGACGTCGCCGACGACATCGGACAGCCGGCCGAAGCGGCGGACATCGACGCGTTCGTTGCGCGCTGGAAGCATCTAGTGGGAACGCTGACGATCCCGGGACTTTCAGAAGCATTCACGATCACGGAAGCGACGCTCCGGCAGGTTGCAGGTACCTACTTGCGAGCGGCAAAGGAAGCGGGGAAGATCTATCGCCATATCGCAGCGAAGAAGGATCCAGCGACACTCGTCGTCGAAGTGTCCATGGATGAAACGATGCAGCCGCAGACTCCGTTGGAAATGTTCCTGATCCTGGCGGCGTTGTCCGAGGAGAAGATCCCCGTGCAGACCGTTGCACCGAAGTTTTCCGGCAAGTTCTTGAAGGGCATCGACTATGTCGGTTCCGTGGAGCGGTTCGCGGCGGAATTCGAGGCGGACGTTCGGGTCGTTGCGCATGCGGCGAAATTGTTCGGACTTCCGGAGACGCTCAAGCTCAGCGTCCATTCAGGCAGCGACAAGTTCTCCTTGTATCCGGTGATGCGTTCCGTGTTGCAGAAGACGGGGGCTGGCGTGCATCTCAAGACTGCGGGGACGACGTGGCTGGAAGAACTGATCGGTCTCGCCGCAGCGGGGGGAGACGGATTGGCGATGGCGAAGAAGGTCTATGCGGATGCGATCGCACGGATGGACGAGTTGACCAAGCCGTACGCGACCGTCGTGGAGATCGACAAGTCCAAACTTCCCACACCGGCCGAAGTATCGGCATGGACGAGCGACCAGTACGCGCACGCCCTTCGGCATGTACAAAGCAATCCGGCATACAACCTTCATTTCCGCCA
>JBFYQI010000309.1:0-2661 GCA_041302875.1 Ignavibacteria bacterium | reverse complement strand
CACTGAACCCCGGCCGTTCGCTCGCGATCAGCAATGATGTGCGAACCTGGCCGAGTCAGTGGATCGACAAGCTTGGTGATCTCACCGATCCGGGCTGGAGCGCAAGCTGGAATGGATATTTTGGAAAGCGTCCTGCCGCAGACCAGGAAAGTTTCTTTGTGATGGATGACAACTTCTATGATGCGTGGGACTTCTATCCCGACTCGCGGGATACCACGCGACGCGGACTCGGCCTGCGCGTCGAAGCGCGCGGATTCCAATGGTCAAATCCCCAGGCGGGGAACGTCATCTTCTGGCACTACGACATCGTGAACGAGTCCACGAAAGACTACATCGACAGCGTGCTCTTCGGGTTGTACATGGATTCCGGCGTCGGCGGTTCCGCCTTGTCCTGCGATGGCGTCTATGAATCGGACGATGACAACGCGTACTTCGACAAATCGCTGGGGCTCAATCTCGTCTACACATGGGACAAGAACGGCCACGGCGTCGCGTTCAACTCGACCTGTGCGCAGAGCGGCTATCTCGGATACGCCTATCTTGAGACCCCGGGAAATTCCACGAACGTCATTGATGATGACCGCGACGGGATCACGGATGAAGCGCGGGATGGAGGCGAGGGCACGCTCATCGTCGGCCAGGGTCCCATCCTCGCCTACCTCGTAGCCCACTACGACACGACGCGATTCGTTGCGATGTATGGGCCGATCGATCAACGGCCGGCGTACAAGGTGGGACGCTGGTGGACGGGGGACGAGGATATGGACTGGATCGCCGACCTTCATGATGCCGGTGTTGATGGCGTGTTGGATCCGGAGAACCCCGACCAAGGAGAAGGGAACGGACAACCAGACGCCGGCGAACCGAACTTCGATCAGACTGACCTGAATGAATCGGATCAGATCGGTCTCACCGGATTCAAGATGAATAGGATCTCCGCAGGACAAGGGACGCCGAATCCGGTGACCGACGACATCGTCTTCTTTGACGACGGTCGTGCGTGGCCTCGGCGCTTGTACGAGATGTGGACCGATCCCGTTGAGGCGAATCGCTTTGATGCGGCGCTCGTCAACAACTACAACATCGGTTTCTTCTTCGCGTCGGGTCCATTCCGTCTCTACAGTCAGAAGCGCGAGCGATTCAGCCTCGCGCTTGCCTACGGCTCCAACTTGAACGAGCTGGAACGTTCGGTGAAGACCGTCCAGCAGATCTACAATGCGAACTACCAGTTCGCGGTGCCGCCGCCGCAGCCGACCGTTCAAGCGGAAGCGGGCGACGGTTACGTCCGTTTGACGTGGGACGATGTTGCCGAGCGCGGTGTGGATCCTGTCACAGGGATCAATGATTTCGAGGGCTATCGGGTCTATCGCGCGACCGATCCGACGTTCCTCGACGCGAAGCTCATCTCCAATGCGTTGGGAACCGGCCCGCTGCAAGGAAGCAATGGGAAGCCGGTGGCGATATTCGACCTGAAGAATGACGTTTTCGGTTTCTCGCCGCTGGCTGTTGAGGGAGTGCAGTACTATCTGGGCGATGACGTCGGCATCACGCACACCTGGATCGATACTCTCGTCACAAACGGTCAGCTCTATTACTATGCGGTCACCGCATTCGATCGCGGCGCGGATACGCTCGATTTCCATTTCTATCCGTCTGAGAATCCCATCACGATCACACAGAGTCTGCGGGCCGGCCTCATCCTTCCGACCAACGCCGTGGCGGTTCGGCCAAATCCCCGAACGCTCGGCTATCAAGCGGCGACGGCGACGGGTGCGGTACGCCGGAGCGGGACCGGTATCGGGACCATTGACCTCCGCGTCATGACGTCGGAGTACGTGCCGGACGGGAAGACATTCCTCCTGAAGTTCCACGCGCGCTCAGCGGACAGCGTTCGCGCGACGTACTATGAACTCATCGACAGCGCAGCCGGCAAGGTGCTGATCAAACAAGGGACGGATCTCGATGGAGAGGGGACCGGACCGGTTGGAGCAGGGATTCAGCCCGTGGTTTCTACGCCGGACTCCGTTTGGATCGACGGTGCAGCGAGCGGATTCACGCCGACGAGTCCAACGAACATCAAGCTCTCGTTCGAATACCAACGATTGGCGGCCCCGATCAATCGCCTGCGTCCCGGCTATCCCGCCAACCTGACCATCACGTTCGGCGACACCTATCTCGACACGACGATCTTCCTTGCTCCTCGGTTGCCGCGTCCGGTGAAGTACCGCGTCGTCGCGCACGACCCCTCGGGCGATATCCGGCTGAAGACGACGCTGTTCGACACGAACAACGACAGCACGCTCAGTGCGGCGGGGGAATACATCGATATCGTCACGTACTTCCCGAGTGCCCCCACGACACCGCGACAAACCTGGCGCGTCCGCCTGGATACGGCCGGTCAGTATTTGCGCGGGTCGATCGTTCCACCGCGGTCGGGTGACGTGTACGAGGCGATCGTCGGGAAGCCCTTCGGTGAAGGGGACGTGTTCGCATTCGCGACGACGGGTGAACGGATCGACCGACAGAAAGCATCCGCAGAATTCTCTGAAGACCCGTATGTCGTTCCGAATCCGTATGTCGGATTCGCATCGTTCGAACCGGAGCGGTTCGCAGTGACCGGGCGAGGCGACCGACGGATTGAGTTCCGCAATCTTCCCGCGA
>JBFYQI010000036.1:0-8729 GCA_041302875.1 Ignavibacteria bacterium | reverse complement strand
TTTCTTTTTCCTTGTGCATCTGCGTTGCACGATACCAAAGGTCTTCCTCGGTGGGTTTCGAACAGCCGACCAAGATCGCGGCAAGAACCAAGAGCATGAATGCGTGTCGCATGGATCTTATCCTTTGATTCATCAATTCAATTGGGTGAAGGGGCCTTTAGAAGAACAGCACAGAAGAATCCATCAGTTCCATGTCGGTGCGGAAGCAGCTTAACCCCCTGATCGCCAAGGGCACTCTGAATCCCCAAGCGGGTCGCCGTCTGGTGGGGCAACGCAACCTGAAAGTCCGCGTGCTGCCGCAGGAATTCCTCGACGACCTCTTCATTCTCCTGTCGCAACAGCGTGCAGGTTGCATACACCAATCGCCCTCCCGGCTTCACCAACGCGGCACAAGCCTGCAGGATATGTATCTGCTTTTCGGAGACCTCGGCCACCGTTTGTTCGGTGACACTCCACTTCATCCCCGGATTTCTCCGAATCGTCCCGAGCCCGGTACACGGTGCATCGACGAACACGATATCAAAGTGCGATGCGAATGAACCCTGGAGTTCCTCGATATCATCCACTGCGTGAATCCGGATGTTGGATGCGCGCGCACGACGGGATCGTTTCTTCAGTTCCTCCAAACGATGCTGGCTCACATCCGCCGCATGGATCTCTCCGCGGTTCTTCATGATCGCCGAGAACGCCAAGCTCTTCCCGCCGGCCCCCGCGCATGCGTCGAGCAGCTTCGCCGTCGGCTTGGGATCGACCAGAAGCGCCAGCAGCTGGCTTCCTTCATCCTGAACCTCGAAGAATCCCTCTTTGAACGCAGGAACGGCGAACACGTTCATCCGCTTCGCCGCATTCAATCCGACGGGAGAGAGCGCCGTGGGATGGGTCTCCACGCCTTGCGCCGCGAGCGTCGCCGCGCATGCGTCCCGGTCCTGATGCAGGGTGTTGACGCGCAACGTGATCGGGGCCTGCTGGTTCAGCGCCGCACAGATCTGTTCCGTTTCATCCGGGCCATATTCCTGCATGAATCGCGCGACCATCCAGTCCGGGAATGAGTACTGCAGTCCGATGCGCGCGACCGGGTCATTGGAATCATTGTCAACACGCAGCGCGAGGCGCTCCAGGATGGAAGGCAGCTCATCGTTCAGACGGTTGCTCTTGATACGCGGGGCAAGCGTTTCTGCAGTGAGGGGGGGAGTGCGCTCCTGGCTGATGTGAAACGCGCTGATCGTAAGCAACACCTTGTCCTCAGGGAACAACTCGTCGCTCCAGCCGCGCAATGCATGATCCACCTTCCATTCGCAGAGGCGAAGGTGCCGAAGCGTTCCATAGGTCGTCTCGGCGATGAAGCGGCGATCATGCGATCCGAGGTACTTGCGGGTGCGGAAGAATTGGTCGATCAGGCTGTCCGCCGGGCGTGAAGATCCCAGGATTTGTCCCAGGATCTCTTGCACATGACCGACGAGCGAGGAGAGCTGCATTTGATCATAATACGGAAAAATCAGGAGGGAGTCACAAACTCGATCATTCCCCGGTTGTCGGTTTGAACCCGGATGGTATCGCCGTCGCCGATCGTTCCTTCCAGCAACTTCTCCGACAAGGCATTGATGACATGCTTCTGGATCACCCGCTTCATCGGACGCGCTCCGAAGGTCGGATCGTAGCCGATCGTCGCAAGCCGCGCCTTCGCTTCGGGAGTGAAGATCAGCGTGATTCCCTTTTCGGCAACCATTTGCTGAACTCGCCGAAGGTTCATTTCGACGATCTGCGCGAGGTCTTTCATCGTCAGCGGCTTGAACAAGATCACTTCGTCGACCCGATTGAGGAACTCAGGACGAATCGTCTGTCGCAAAAGATCGAACAGCTTCACCCGCAACTCGCCCAGCAGGTCTTCACGGTTCTCCTCCGTCAGCTGTGTCATTTCCTCCTGAATCAGATGTGAACCTAGATTCGAGGTCATGATGACGATGCTGTTCTTGAAGTTCACCGTGTGTCCTTTGCTGTCGGTCAACCGGCCTTCGTCGAGCAGTTGGAGCAACACGTTGAACACCTCGGGATGCGCTTTTTCTATCTCGTCGAGCAGAACGACCGAATATGGTTTCCGGCGCACCGCTTCCGTCAATTGTCCGCCTTCGTCATATCCAACATAGCCCGGGGGTGCACCGATAAGCCGCGACACGGAGAACTTCTCCATGTACTCGCTCATGTCGATGCGCACGACGGCGTTCTCATCATTGAAGAGCAATTCGGCCAGCGCCTTGGCGAGCTCGGTCTTGCCGACACCGGTGCTTCCGAGAAAGATGAATGAGCCGATGGGTCGCCGTTCGTCCTGCAAGCCAGCACGGCTGCGACGGATGGCGTCCGCGACGGCTTTGACGGCATCTTCCTGGTCAACGAGTCGTTCGTGAATCCGGTCTTCGAGGTGGAGCAATTTGGATCGCTCGCCTTCCAGCATCCGCTGTACCGGGATCCCGGTCCACTTCGCGACGATCTCGGCAATGTCCTCGGCATCGACCTCTTCCTTGAGCATCTTTTGCTCGCGTTGAACCTCGTTCAAACGCTCGGACGCTTCCTTCAATTTCTTTTCCAGCGCGACGATCACACCGTAGCGCAACTCGGCGACACGCGCAAGATTTCCAACGCGCTCCTGCGATTCCGCCTCGGTCTTCGCCGATTCGATCTCCTCTTTCATCCGCCGGATCGATTGGATGAGGTCCTTCTCGAGCGTCCAGTGCGCCTTCAACGCATTTCGTTGCTGATTCAATTCGGCCAGTTCCCGCTCGATATCCTCCCGGCGCACCTTCGAATCCTCATCCTTCTCCCGTCGGACCGCTTCGCGTTCGATCTCCAGCTGCTTGATGCGCCGCTCGACAGAATCGAGTTCCTCCGGCATCGAATCGATCTCGATGCGCAGCTTGGACGCCGACTCGTCGACGAGGTCGATCGCCTTATCCGGGAGAAACCGGTCCGAGATGTAGCGGTGGCTCAATTGTGCCGCGGCCACGATCGCGCCGTCCGTAATGCGGACGCCGTGATGGACCTCGTAGCGCTCCTTGAGTCCGCGGAGGATCGAGATCGTGTCTTCAACGCTCGGTTCGTCGACCAGGACAGGTTGGAACCGGCGCTCCAGCGCGGGGTCCTTTTCGATGTATTTTCGGTATTCATCGATGGTCGTCGCCCCGATCGCCCGTAGATCGCCGCGGGCCAGCGCGGGCTTCAACATGTTCGCCGCATCGACCGATCCCTGCGCGGCACCAGCTCCGACCAGCGTGTGAAGTTCGTCGATGAAAAGAATGATCTCTCCGTTCGAATCGGTCACTTCCTTGAGCACCGCTTTCAACCGCTCCTCAAACTGGCCGCGGAAGCTGGTCCCCGCAACCAATGCCCCCATGTCGAGAGCCACGAGCCGCTTCGACTTCAGGGTCTCGGGAACGTCACCTTGGACGATGCGATGCGCGATGCCCTCTGCGATCGCGGTCTTTCCGACTCCCGGGTCGCCGATGAGAACCGGATTGTTCTTCGTGCGGCGGGAGAGAACCTGCAGGACGCGGCGAATCTCTTCCTCCCTCCCGATGACGGGATCGAGCTTTCCGCGTCGCGCCAGTTCGTTCAGGTCGCGACCAAACCGCGTAAGCGATTGATACTTGTCTTCCGGCATTTGATCGGAGACGCGCTGATTTCCGCGGATCTCTTTGAGCGCCTTGAACAACGATTCCCTGGTCACGCCCGCATCCGCGAGCAATACAGCCGCGTTCGTCTTGCCGGTAAGTGATGCCAGCAGGAGGTGTTCCGTGCTGACGAATTCATCCTTTAGTTGCTGCGCCTCTTTGCCCGCCGCTTCCAGCAGTTGTCCCAGCGGATTCGACAGATGCTGACTCGCGACACTTGCCCCCTGCACCTTCGGAAGCCGCTCGATCGCCTCATTCAACTTGATCTTCAGATAGTTGACGTTTGCCCCGACCTTCTGCAGCAAGGGCGGGACGGTCCCGTCGCTATCCTGAACAAGCGCCGCAAGCAGATGCTCCGGCTCGATGACTTGGTTGGAGTAGCTGGAGGCGATCTCCTGAGCATTCTGGAGGGCTTCCTGAGACTTGATCGTGAATTTATTGAGGTTCATGTGAAAGCCTGGGAGATCCAGTACTAAGTACTGAGTATTAAGTAGAGAGACGGTACGACGGGGAACTCCACGGGACTCAGGCAAAGAAGGCGAGGTTTCCCCCGCCTTCCATACCCCAGATCACTGGCCACTGACTACTGATTACTGCCTACTGACAACTGTCTTTCCTCACTTGTCATCCACCACTTCGAAATCGGCGTTTTCGACCTTTTTCCCTCCTTGCTCGGTGGTGCTTTGCTGTTGCTGCGCATCGGGTCCGGGTGTCGGTCCTTGGCCGCCGCCCGCCGCCTGTTGCCCCTTCACCGATTCGTACATCTTCGAGGACACATCGTTCCACGCGGCGTTGAGCACTTCCATCTTGGATTTGATCTCGGACATATTGTTCGACTTGATCGCCTCTTCCAGCGCGTTCGCCGCGGACTCGATCTTCTCCTTCGCATCCGAAGGCATCTTGTCGCTGAGTTCCTTCACCTGCTTGCGCGTCTGGAAGACAAGATTGTCCGCCTGGTTCTTGGTCTCGATCTCCTCTTTGCGCTTCTTGTCTTCGCTGGCGTGCGACTGCGCATCGTTCTTCATCTTCTCGATCTCTTCCTTCGTGAGACCGCTCGACGACGTGATGCGGATGGACTGCTCCTTGCTCGTCGCCTTGTCCTTTGCGGAAACGTGCAGAAGTCCGTTCGCATCGATATCAAACGTCACTTCGATCTGCGGAACGCCGCGCGGTGCAGGGGGAATACCGTCCAGATGGAACCGGCCGAGCGTCCGGTTGTCCACCGCCATGGGGCGCTCGCCCTGCAGGACGTGAATTTCGACCGACGGCTGACTGTCTGACGCGGTTGAGAAGACCTCGCTCTTTCGTGTCGGGATCGTGGTGTTCGCCTGGATCATCGGCGTCATCACGCCGCCCAGCGTCTCGATGCCGAGCGTCAATGGGGTGACGTCGAGCAGGAGCACATCCGTGACGTCGCCGGAAAGGACACCGCCTTGGATGGCGGCTCCGATGGCAACAACCTCGTCCGGATTGACCCCCTTGTGCCCTTCCCTGCCGAAGATGTCCTTCACGAGCTGCTGCACGCGGGGAACACGGGTCATCCCGCCGACGAGAATGACCTCGTCGATCTGGCTCGGCGCAAGCCCGGCATCCTTCATCGCCTTTTCGACGGGCGGGATGCAGCGCTTGATGAGATCCTCAACCAATTGCTCAAACTTCGCCCGGGTCAGCGTGAGGTTGAGGTGCTTCGGCCCTTCGGCCGTGGCAGTGATGAAGGGAAGATTGATCTCGGACTGCATCAGCTGAGAGAGCTCGATCTTGGCCTTTTCTGCGGCCTCGCGCAGGCGCTGGAGCGCCATCGGATCCTTGCGCAGGTCGATTCCGTCCGACTTCTTGAACTCGTCGGCGATGTAGTCAAGGATACGCATATCGAAGTTGTCGCCGCCGAGGTGGGTATCGCCGTTGGTCGACTTGACCTCGAACACCCCTTCGCCGAGTTCCAACACCGAGATATCGAACGTTCCACCACCGAGGTCGAACACGGCGACCTTCAGGTCCTTCCCCTTCTTGTCGAGACCGTAGGCTAACGCTGCGGCGGTCGGCTCATTGATGATGCGGCGGACATTGAGTCCCGCGATCTCACCCGCCTCCTTCGTCGCCTGACGCTGGGCATCGTTGAAGTACGCGGGTACGGTGACGACAGCTTCGGTGATCTTCGTCCCGAGATAGTCCTCCGCCGTCTGCTTCATCTTCTGCAAGATCATGGCTGAGATCTCGGGGGGGGAATAGACGCGGTCGGCCAATTCCACGCGGGCGGTGTTGTTATCGCCATGCACGACCTTGTATGGGACGAGTTTCATCTCCTCGTTCACTTCATCGTAAAACCGTCCCATGAAGCGCTTGATGGAGTACACGGTGTTTTGGGGGTTCGTGACTCCCTGGCGCTTGGCCGCGGCGCCGACGAGACGTTCGCCGCTCTTCGGGAATCCGACAACCGAAGGAGTGGTCCGCGCACCTTCCGCATTCGCGATAACGACAGGGTCATTCCCTTCCATAACGGCAACGACCGAGTTCGTCGTCCCGAGATCGATCCCGATGATCTTTCCAGCTGTGGCCATGTGGTGATTCCTTTCAGTAAGATGTTCGCGGACCTGTACCGCGTGTATTGGTCGATGGGAAAACGCCGAACGGCCGGACCCACCCTACGGGGATCCGACCATGATCGGCTCTGCGAATTCCGGATCGCACGTGGGACAACACCCACGCCGGACGCGTTACTTCACCTTCACTTCGATCTGCTTCGGCTTGGATTCCTCCGCCTTCGGCAGAGAGATGTGCAGAATGCCATCCCGGAACGACGCATCGATCTTGTCGTTCTTGACGGTGGACGGAAGTGTGAAGGACCGCTGGAATGTGCCATACAGGCGTTCCACCCGATGCAGGTTCTCCTTCTTCGTCTCCTTCTCCTGCTTCTTCTCTCCGCGAATCGTGAGAATGTTGGACTCCAGGGTGATCTTCACATCGTCCTTGCTGACACCCGGGAGTTCTACTTTGACGATGTATTCGTCATCGTGTTCGGCGATATCGACCGCCGGGACCCAGGACGATGAGGCAAAACTCTCATCCCGCTCGCCGCGGAAGATATTGTCGAACATCTTGTTGATCTCCCTCTGCATCTCAACGATATCAGAGGGCCACGCCGCAAGGTCGCGTGTCGGACTCCAACGAATGAGTGACATGGCAGCCCCTCCGAGATTAGATATTGGTGAATAGTGGATAGTGATGATTGATTATTGATTGTTGAATGATGAATGATGAATGATGAATGATGAATGATGAATGATGATGAAGCAACTCCTCAGTTCACCCGGATCTCACGGGACTTCATTGCGTCGGTCTTCCCCAACGTGATGGTCAGGACTCCATCGGAGTAGACCGCATCCACCCGATCGAGGTCGATGCCGTCGCCAAGGTTGAACTCGCGATGGTAGGCTTTCTGCCCGATCTCACCGAGAAGGAATCCTGTGCCTTCTTTGTGCAAGGTGCCGACCGCCGCACGAATCGAAAGACGGTCCGAGTCGATGCTTAATTTGATCTTCTCATTCGACGTTCCCGGCATGTCGAGCCGCACCACGAACGCATCCACCGTTTCGTATATGTCCGCGACCGGTGTCACGAGCGCTTCAGCGATCTCGTTCCGCTTCACGATGGCACCTGGGGTTCTCCGAATGAGTGCAACGTTCTTTTTCATGGCATTATTCTCCCACGTCCGCGTGCGCTACTTCACGCTGATCGTGCGAGCTTTGGCCTGTTCCGCCTTCGGAATCGAGATGCGCAGGAGCCCATTCGACATCTCCGCGGAGATCTTATCCGATTGCACATCGAATCCGAATTCAAAGGAACGCTCAAAGCCGCGGGTGCGCATTTCATTCATGAGGATCCGGGCATCATCCGGGATCTGATATGGCTTTCGCTCACCGCTGAGAGTCAGGACTCCATTTTCAAACGCGACCTTCACGTCCTCCTTCTTCACGCCCGGCAACTCGGCGAGAACCTGGAACGCGTGCTCATCTTCCGTGATATCGACCGCGGGAAAGAGCGACCGAGTCGGTCGGACATCCATGGCAAGCAGATCATCCAGCATGGAATTCATTGTTCGCGGATACTCAAAACGGACCAGCATGACAAAATCTCCTATTGGTTCATTGAATGTTGAGTTCTGACACCATATCATACAAGAGCCATGCCAAGAAAAAAATTTGGTGATTTAAGGTATTTCGTGGAATTGTTGCAATAATTATCATGCCAATATGTCAGCATGGCATGATTCCCGACATTAGGTCATGTCGTAATGGCAGTTTTACTGAACAACCTTCAGGAGTTTGGTCTCGTTAAGCCATCTTGGAATGACGAAGCAAAAATCTGTATCTTAGTCGTTCATTCGTATCAATCATTTCTGGAACATGCGATGAACCGCCCAGCAATTCTCACTCTCCTCTGTATCGTCTCTTCCACAATCCTTGCACAAGTTCCCGTTACGCATCCTGATGCAGCAACCGGCTTCTCGTCGATCCGCGCGGAGGACCTGAAGCGTCACGTGTATGTTCTCGCATCAGATAGTCTCGAAGGACGCGAGACATCCTATCCCGGCCAGCGGAAGGCGGCTCAATACATCGCATCCGAATTCAAGCGCCTCAACCTGAAGCCGGTTGGAACGGATGGCGGCTATTTGCAGCCGTTCAACGTCACCATCACGAAGATCGATCCGTCGAGCACGATCACCATCTCTCGGTCAGGGGTCAACACAGAATATCGTTGGGGGAAGGACTTCATGGCGGAAACCGGACGTGATTCCGTCTTCAGCGGACCCGTTGCGTTCATCGGTCATACGGATTGCATCATCCCGGATGCCGAACGCGCCCGTCTCGCCGGCCGCATCGTGTTCATGTTTGCGGGAAAGCGCGAGCATGTCGGAGAAACAACGCGTCCGCAAACGCTCCGCCGATTGTATGCACAGCGGCGCGAACCGGGTGTTGCCGCATTAATGGTGATCGCGGACGATGCGGGTCCTGGTTCCATCGATTCCGTCATTCAGCTTGCTCTGTCGTTCGGGGTCGATCGCGGTCG
>JBFYQI010000296.1:0-8742 GCA_041302875.1 Ignavibacteria bacterium | reverse complement strand
ACGCGGAAGAACACCTTATCGACCGCCGACGGGATGATGTCCTCCTTGAGCAGCAGCTTTACCATGTCCGCGATCGGCTGCAGCACGCCGTGCCAACCGGTTCGCATGTACGCCACGCGGTCCTGGATGTGCGCCGCCACCTTCATCTCCATATAGAGAACGACAAGCGCGTACAGGATGATGAAGACAAGCGGTGGAATTGCGAGGACCACTCCCTGAACAAGAGGAGGAACGCTATTCCAAAATTCAATAAGCCATTCCATTTCGAATTCCGATTTCAGATTGCTGAATGCGGATTGTGGATTAGTTCTGCTATCGGTCCACTTCACCTAGAACGATGTCGACGCTGCCGGCGATGAGCACCAAGTCGGCCAACATGGCCCCGCGGGAAATCTCGGGGAGAACGCTCAGGTTCACGAATGCCGGGCCGCGCGCCTTGACGCGGAATGGGCTGGCCGTACCGTCGCTGACGACGTAGAATCCCAGTTCACCACGCGGGGTCTCGGTTCGAACGTACACTTCCGCATCCTTGTCGGGACGGATGCGCTTCGGAAGCGCCGCCTGCACATTCCCTTCCGGCAGTTTCGCGAGCGCCTGCTCGATAATGTTCAGGCTTTGCTCCATTTCCCGCATACGCACGATGTGCCGGTCCCAGCAATCCCCCACCGCTCCCACCTCGCCTTTTCCGATCTGAGGCTCCCACTCCAGCTTGTCGTAGACCGAATACGGATCGTCGCGCCGGAGGTCCCAATTGATGCCCGACCCGCGAAGCATCGGGCCGCTCGCGGCATAATTGATAGCAACGTCCTTCGGCAGAACGCCAACGTTTGCGGTCCGTTTCACGAAGATCTCGTTGTACGTCAAAAGATCGTTGATCATCTTGATCCGCGGACGGAAGTATGTGCAGAACTCTTTCGTCTGCTCGACGAACTTCGGGGGCAAGTCGTGGGACAGTCCGCCGATCCAGACATAATTATAGAGGAGGCGGGCGCCGCAGGTCATTTCAAACAGGTCGAGGATCTTCTCGCGGTCGATGAAGCAATAGAGGAAGGGGGTGAAGGCGCCGGCGTCAATGCCGTAGGTTCCGACGGCGATCAAGTGGCTGGCGATCCGCTGCAGTTCCGCCATGATGACGCGAATGTACTCGACCCGCTCGGGGACCTCGATCTTCAGCATCCGTTCGGCCGCCAGCGCGAAGGCCCATTCGTTGGTAATGGCCGAGCAGTAATCCATCCGGTCGGCATACGGGATGACCTGCTGATAGTTGGTCATATGTTCCGCATGTTTCTCGAAACACCGGTGGAGGTAGCCGATGTGCGGAATGACGTCGTTGATGATCTCGCCGTCGATAATGATCTCGAGACGCAGCACGCCGTGCGTGGACGGATGCTGAGGGCCCATGTTGACGATCATTTCCTCCGTGCGGAGGGTCTTCCCGCTGGAGCTCTTGATCGCGCCGGGTTTCGTGACGTAGTTGGTCGGAAGTGTCTTTGCTTCGATCATAGGTCGGAGTCCGATGGGACCGTTAGTACGGGACCTTCATGCCGTGGTAGAATTCCTGCACTTTGTAGTCCTTGCGAAGCGGATGGCCATCCCAGTCGTCCGGCATCAACAGACGGCGCAGGTCCGGATGACCGTCGAAGATGATCCCGTACATATCGTAGGCTTCGCGCTCATGCCAGTTCGCGGTTCCCCAGACGCCGCTGACGGTCAGCACATGCGGATCATCCTTCGGGCATTCCGTCTTGAGCACGATCTTGTGCTTGTGCTCGATCGAGCTGAGATGGTACACCACGCCCAGCTTCCCGTTATTGTAGTCCATTCCGCTCAGGCACATGAGATAGTCGAGCTTCATCTCCGGCTGATCGTGAAGCCACGCGCAGACCTCTGCGGTGCGATTCGGCGCAATGCGGATCCATGGCTGCATCGCATCGAGCTTCGCCTCTTGCACCGCGTCGCCGAATGCAGCCTTCAACTTGTCGTGAATGTCTTGTGCGGTCATGAGATCACTTCGCGGGTTTGCGGAGATAAGAATCCTTGCGGATCTTATCCTGCAGTTTGATGATGCCTTCGAGGAGCGCCTCGGGACGCGGCGGGCATCCGGGAACATAGACATCGACGGGGATGACCCGATCCACACCTTTCAGTACATGGTAGCCGTGCTCCCAGTACGGGCCGCCGCAGTTCGCACAGCTTCCCATGGAGATGACATAGCGGGGTTCCGGCATCTGGTCGTAGAGTCGCTTGATGCGCGTGGCCATCTTGATCGTCACGGTCCCGGCGACGAACATCACATCGACCTGGCGCGGCGTCGCACGCGGAATGACGCCGAAGCGCATGATGTCGAAGTTGGAAGCAGACGCGGCCATCATCTCGATGGCGCAACACGCGAGTCCGAACTGCATTTGCCAGATGGAAGAGAGGCGAGCCCAATTGAGGAACTTGTCGAACGGCACGACGAAGACGTTGTCGTTCTCGAAACGCTGATGCAGAAGTGCCACTGGTGTGATTCTCCCGATTATCCGGTGTGGTCAGGAAACGGCCGGGTGTTGCGCCGCGGGGTTCGGAGATCGTTTGACGGTGGGAGTCTCCGGGGCCGGCTTATCCCAGGCAAGGTCGCCCTTCACCCAGACGTACGCATAGCCGGTGAACAGAATGGCAAGAAACACGGCCATTTCGAGGAAGGCGAACATCCCCAGATCCCGATAGACGAGGGCCCACGGGAAGAGGAAGACCACTTCAACATCGAAGATGAGGAAGACGAGCGCGGCGACATAGAAGCGGACATTCAGCCGGACCCAGGCATCGCCGACCGGTTCTTCGCCGCATTCATAGGTCGCGTTCTTGCCGACATACGGGCGGTGGGGGCGCAGGATCCAAGCGGCAAACAAGCCAACTGCCACAAAGACGACCCCAAGGAGGATGAAAATGAAGGCTTTTCCGAATTCCGTGAGCATGGCAGACTCAAGAAGAGTGCGTACAACGGGTGGTGAGAGAGCGAAAAAATATAGAGAGGAATTGGGCAAGAGTCAAGAAAATGAGCCGGGGAGCCAATGAGCCGGGAGTCGTGCCAAATTCTTGTCCCAGTCTTTCAAGGTCGTTCCCGGGGAGATTCCCGGGGAGATTCCCGGGGAGATTCCCGGGCTGGGTCCCGGGCTGGGTCCGGGACCGAATCCGGGACCACTTTGCCCTATTTCGCCACGACTCTGCTGTGCACCTTCGCGGCGCAATCGGGACAGATACCATGTGAGACGTCTGCGGTCGAATGCTCGACGATGTACGTCTCCAGCGCGACCCATTCTCCCTCGTCGTCGCGGATCTTCTTGCACCAAGCACACATCGGCAACAATCCGCGGAGTGTCTTCACCTGGCGGAAAAGATCCTGGAGTTCCGCAAACAACTTCTCCCGCTCGATCTGCATCCGTTTTCGCTCAATGGCGTAGCGAATCGTCCGAATCAGCAGACGACCGTCGATCTGCCCTTTCACCAGGTAATCCTGCGCTCCTTCTCGAACGGCCTCCAGTCCGAGCTTCTCATCGTCCAGACCGGTAAAGATGATGATCGGAACGTTCGGATCGACGTCCGCAACATTCTGGAGCAATCGCACCCCTTGACCATCGGGGAGCGAGAAGTCAAGCAACACGACATCGGCCGGTCCCTGCCCCAACGCGTCCGCGGCCTTCACGAACGTTTCAACATGAATCAGTTCATACGGAAATGCGCTGTCCTCTTTCAACAGTTCGCGCACAAGGCGCGCATCGCCGGGATTGTCTTCCACAAGGAGTATGCGAATGGGTGTCGACATCTCATCCCCTCCTCAACGGGTGGCGGACAATCGTGAACCAGAAGTCTTCCGTCTTCCGTACAACCTCCGTGAACTCTTCAAGATCGACCGGCTTGGTGATGAACGCATTCGCGTGCAGGTTGTAGGCGCGCAGGATGTCCTGATCGCTCTCGGACGTGGTCATCACGATGACCGGGATGCTGCGCAACGATTCGTGCTGCTTGATCTCTTCGAGCACCTCCAACCCGTTCTTGCGGGGCAGATTCAGGTCAAGCAGGATGAGATCCGGACGATAGTGCTCCGCATCAGCCAATCGCTCGATGGCCTCAACGCCATCTCTCGCAACGGTCAGGTTTGTTTCCATCCGACTGTCCTTGAGCGTTTCCAGAACAAGGCGTGCATCCGCGGGGTTATCCTCGACGAGGAGGATCTCGACCGGCCGCGCCGCCGTTTCCAAGGTGGTCATTGCTTTTGCTCTCCGTCAGAAATCGTGAACATGAATGTTGTCCCCTTCCCCTGCTCGGAGACGATGCTGATGCGGCCCCCGTGCTGTTCGATGATCTTCTTGCACACCGCGAGTCCGATCCCTGTTCCTTCATACTCCTGGTTCGTGTGAAGGCGTTGAAAGATGACGAAGATCCGGTCGAAGAACTGCTGATCGATACCGATGCCGTTGTCTTGAACCGTGAACTCCCAATCGTCGTCCCTCCGTCTCGCGCCAACATGGATACGCGGTGCGTGATCTCCGCGAAACTTCAGCGCATTGCCGATCAGATTCTGGAACACCTGAATGAGCTGCATCCGATTCCCCCGCACCGTCGGGAGCGTGTCGCTCGTCATTTGTGCCTGCGATTCCTCGAACGCGACCTTGAGGTTCGACCGGACATCCGACAAGACCTCTTCCAGGTTGACGGGTTCGGCAGGTGTGCGGTCACGGGTCACGCGCGAATAGGTCAACAGCGATTTGATGAGAGCCTGCATGCGAACTGCCCCGCCCACCGCATACTGGATGAACTCATCCGCATCCGCATCGAGCTTCCCTTTGTACCGCTTCGACAGAAGTTGTGTGTAGCTCGAGATCATCCGCAACGGCTCCTGGAGATCGTGCGATGCGACGTATGCGAATTGCTCGAGTTCCTGGTTCGACCGGACCAGTTCGTCCGCCCGTTCGGCCAGCGCTCGTTCCGCCTCGATCCGCTCGGTGATGTCCCGGGCTCCGGCATACACAAAGTCCTCGACGAGAACGGAATGCCATTCGAGCCATCGAGCTTCCTGGGCGCGCGTATGAAACCGACACACGAAGTTCAGGACTTCTCCGGCCGATCTCAACTGCTTCATCGACGAGTCGAACGCCGTTCGATCCTCGGGAACGACAAGCTCCCGCAGGCTCTTCTCCTGGAGTTCATGGAGCGAATATCCCAACACGCGCGACCACTGGCGATTGAGGCGATGGAATCGACCGTGCAGGTCCGTGATGCAGAGCAGGTCCGCCGACACGTTGAAGAACTGGTCCAATTCCTTGCTCGTCCGCTGCAGCTCCTCAGCGTGGAATTCGAGTTCAAGCTGGGCATACCGCTGTTCGGTGATGTCCCTCGCCGCGGCATAGATGATCCCATTCAGCGAAGCGGAGCGCCATTCCAGCCATCGATAGTGACCATCGATGCGGCGGTACCGATTGACAAAATTCATGACATCTTTGCCGCCGGAAAGCTCCTTCGTGACTTCAACGGTCGCTGGAACATCATCGGGATGCACCAGATTCATGAACGGCATTCCTATCATCTCTTCGATCTCGAATCCCAACGTGTGATGCCACTGCTGATTGAGCCGCAAGAACTTCCCGTCCGAATCGGCGATACAGAACAGGTCGATCGCCACGCCGAAGAACCGGTCCAGTTCCTCCTTTTTCTGCCGCAATTCATGCTCGGCGTTCTTGCGTTCGGTGATATCCTGCGCGATGCTCAGATACCCCATGACCATGCCGTTCGCAGACCTCATCGGTGTGACGACCACGGACGCGGGGAAACTTGTCCCGTTCTTGCGAAGGTAATTCCATTCTCTGGATTCCGATCCTTCGATCCTCGCGACCCGGAAGAACACATCACAGCCGGCAACAGGCTCTCCGAACCGATCCGCAAGCTCCCGGCCGCGCGACAGCATCTCCATCCCAACGTGGATCGATTCCGGCGTTCGCCGTCCTACCATTTCTTCGGCACGGTATCCAAGCATCCGTTCCGCTCCACGGTTAAATACCGTGATGATGCCGTCGGGATCGGTCGCAATGATCGAAACCTCCGAGGAGGAAGACAGCACGTCGGTCAGCAGCTGATTTGTCCGGCGCATTTCTTCTTCCGCCTGCTTGCGTCGCGAGATATCCCGAACGACCGCTTGCACGTGGAGGTCGCGGCCAAGATAGACCTGGTTCAACGAGACGTCCGTGAAGAATGGCGTGCCATCGCTTCGGGTGTGAATCCATTCGAAACGTTGCGGCGTTCCAGACGCAGCCGCCATGATCCGCTCCAGGCTTGCATCGCGCGAAATCGATCCATCGGGCTGCGTCGGCGGCGAAAAGTCTGCCGGCGTTTTGCCGATGATATCCTCCCGCCGGCAGCGGAAGATCTTCAGCGCCTGGGGATTGCATTGCACGAAGACGGAATCCCGCATCACCAGAATGGCGTCGTTCGCGAGCTCAAACAAGGATCGGAATCGTTCCTCGCTCTCGCGAAGTGCGGATGCCGTCTTCACTCTGTCCGAAATGTCGAGGCCCAGTCCGACCATCATCTCGCCTTCCGGCGTTTCCAACTTGATCGCCGAAAGTGCAACGGGAAGCACCCCCCCTCCCTTCACCTCGATCTCCGCTTCGAGCTCGACCAATACCGACCCGGCGAAGACATCGCGACCCAGGTTCGTCAAGACCTCCCGTCCCCTGGCATCGGGATGCCAGTTGACAAGCGGACGTCCCTGGAGTTCATCCGCAGTGAATCCGGTGACCGTTTCCATGTGCCGGTTCCAACGTCGAAGCCGAAGTTCCGCATCGAAGACAAAGAATAATCCCGGAAGACTGTCGACAAGCCGCTCGGTGAATTGCTTTTCCACGAGCAGTTGCTCCTGTGCCCGCTTTCGTTCAGCTTCCTTCCAGACGGAGTTCATCAGGAGCGACAGTTGCGTGACGTCGCCGTCCGTGTAGTCTGACTCCTTGTTGGCTACGCCGACGACCGCAACGATGCGTTCACCTGCAAAGACCGGGATCGTCAGGAACTTTCGCAGCGGCGCATGACCCTCCGGATATCCCTTCTTCAAAGGATGCGTGGCCGCGTAATCGTTGAGTATGATCGGTTGACGCTGACGGACCGCTTCACCCCAAATTCCCGTCTTGTCAAGTTCGTAGCATGTCTGCGGATTCTGAATACGGCATTCGGCCATGACATCTTTCGACCAGGAATTCAGAACGAACTGCTGCTGCTCCTCATTGTAGAAATAGACATAGCCGATCTTGCTTTGTGTGAGCTTGATCGCCTCATCGAGTGCAAAGTCGAGCCATTGCTGAATCGACAGCGCCTGCTGCTGCATGATCGCGAGGAGACTCACCGTGCGCGCTTGATTGATCTCCTGCTCCTCTTCTGCCCGCTTTCGCTCGGTGATATCCTCGCCGATGCTGGCGGTCCCCATGAGCGTGCCATAGGGGTCGCGGAGCATCGTGTTGTTCCAGCGGATCAGTCTCCGCTCTCCCTGCTTCGTCACGATCTCGTTCTCGAAGTGCGTCGGCAATTCTCCCGATCTGAACGCCTCCCGGAACGCCTCTGCGATGGCGGGGTCAGGAACAAAGCGCTCGAACCAATTCAAACCGATGACCTCGTCGGCGGAGCACCCCATTACCGTCAATGCATACTCGTTCATGAACGTGACATTCCCCTCCTGATCGAGCATCAGGGAGAAGAGCCGAACGTTTCCCAAGATGTCCCGGAAGCGGCGTTCGGATTCCTCCAGAACTTCTTCGACCCGTTTCCGCTCCGTGATATCCTGCGCCACAATCATGCCGTACTCGATCGACCCACTCCCCGACCGCAACGGAGCGTACGTGTACTGGTAGATATGCGCGCCAAACGGCATCTCCGCCGAGGACGATTCCCCGCGAAGAACGGCATTGATATTCGGCTCGATCTGCGCGACGAATTCCGGCGGAAAGACCTCCCGGAGGGTCTTCCCTTCCATCAGATCCTTCGAAACGCCAGTTCGCCCAAGTTCCGGACCTTCAGCTAACACAAATCGAAGTTCCCGGTCGATCAGAAACACGGCGCTATTCGGCAGATTGCGCGCGAGAATGCGGTAGCGCTCTTCCATCTGCGAGAGTTCCTGCTCCCGGCGTTTGCGTTCAGAAATGTCCTGCACGTACACGAGATAATGTGTCGCGTTGCCGTGATCGTCCCGATCCACCGACGCATCCACCAACACCGGGAAGACGCTTCCGTCTTTGCGGACATGCATCGTCTCGTACGTGTGATGACCGAGTTGCCGGATCTCTGCCAAGTGCCGTGGAAACTCTTCGCGCTCCCCTGGCGCGTAGAGCATTGCGACATCCATCGACTCCATTTCGTTGTGTGTATAACCATGCATGCGCGCATACGCATCGTTCATCATTTCGATACGCGCGCCTTCGATGCTCGTGACGACGATCCCCCATTCCGCTTGATCGAAGATGCGCGCCCGGCGGCGGTTTTCAATCTGTTCGGCGGTTCGATCGGACAACTCCCGCTGCAGTCTCGCGTTCATTTCAAACAGCCGGGCTGTGCGGTCTGCCACTTCACTTTCAAGGTCGTCGCGGGAGTTGCGCAGCCGTTGTTCCGATGCGTCGCGCTCGGTCACGATCGCCGCAAGGATCAACCCTGTCGCTCCCGTCGCGGAGAGCAGGCCGATCAGATTGATCAAGACGGCGTTGACGCCGCCGGAATCCGCGAGCA
>JBFYQI010000252.1:0-10075 GCA_041302875.1 Ignavibacteria bacterium | reverse complement strand
ATCCGTTCGATTCGCATCTCATGAATCAGCGCAGGCACCTCGTCGACATGGAATAGTGGAAGATGAGACTCGTCGACGTCCAGCGCTTCCGGCTGTGCTCCCCCTGTGTGTTGACCACAAGAGATCCGTCCAACGAGATCATAACCGAGCGCCGGGATATTCATGACGCGCTGGGTGACTTCCTGCCATCCCGTGCCATCGACGACAACAAGCGATCGGTGGATGCCGAGACCGAACCGTCGGAAGAGCAGGTCCAGACGGCCGAGAACGTAGCGGCCGGCAATGAATGCAACCGGCAGAACGGCAAAGAAGATCAACGTGAATCGGCGCGGGAAGTGGCCAGACTGAAACGCGTAGAGGGATGCAAGGACGAAAACGATGCTGTAGAAATACGCCTTGGAGGCAAGGAAATACTGCTTAGAAGCGGTAAGGTGAAATGCGGAGCGGTAAACGCCGACGATTGTACCAATGGTGAGGGTTGTGCAGCCAAAGAACATCACATACTGGAGCACAGTGGAAGTATCCAGATTGGGAAGGTGCTCGGAGTACCGACGAAGATACAATGAAGCCACGCCGCTGAGTGCAAGCGCGATCGTGTCGACGCCGAGCATCAACACAATGAACACGGAGCGCCAATTCCGGCGCAGCATGCCTCCCATGTGAATCCCATCCCTGGCTAATTACTTCAATATAAAGAACAAATTCGAAGGAATCATCCCAATGCGCGACGCCCGACTTTTCGCACCAGTTGCGCGATGATCATCGCGATGAACAGCGAATTTGTGACGAAATAGCGTGGAAACATTCGACGCGGTTCTTGTCCAAGCCTGTACAGCCATTCGAGTCCCATTCGCTGCATCCATCGCGGAGCACGTCGGGTTACGCCCGCGAGGACGTCAAAACTGCCACCGACACCATGGATGATAGAGACGCCGAGGTGTGCTCTCCAGCGTCGTACGAAATGCTCTTTCTTGGGCGTGCCAAATGCTAACAAAAGGACATCGCTTCTTGACGCGCGGATGTCGTCCACCACGTTCGTTTCTTCCTCCGAAGTGAAATAGCCATGTTGATATCCTGCGATACGAATGCCCGGATGTCGAGCGCAGATGTAGTCCACCGTGCTTCGAAGGACCTCTTCGGTGGCGCCGAGAAGGTAGAACGACCATCCTTCAGACCCACCGCGACGGAACATCTCCACCATAATGTCGAACCCGCTTACGCGTTCCGGAATTCGTTCACCATACAGAGGAGAACACCATACGAGCGGCATGCCGTCCGCTGTCACGATGTCAGCTTCGAGAAGGGCGTTGCGAAGATCGCTGTCGTGTTGTGCCTTCACAAGTTTGGCGACATTCAAGACCGCCATGTAACTTCCTTGACGTCGTTCGGCGATGCGCGACGCAATCCACTCTATCGTCTCCGACATGGTCACACGGTCCACAGGAATCCCCTCGATGAACACGCGCGCTATCATCGCCGCTTGGCCTCGTCAAGGGTCACCGGAACACCAGAACGAATCGATTCCCGCACGGCGAATGTTGCCCGTGTCGCTTCCACAACCGCTTGGAATGCCATTGGAGATGGTCGTCCGCCTCCGACCGCTTCGAAGAAGCTCTCCATCTCCTGCCGATGTCCCTTTGTTCCATCGTAGCGCTGCTCGCGGACTCGACCGTCCATATAGAATCGAACACGACGGAAGTCGTCCATGACGCACGACCGGCCTCCACCGTGAATCTCAAAATACTCCTTCTCCAGACGGGACGACCCATTACCAAAATAGCCGATCGTTCCAATGGATCCATCGAGAAACTTAAGCAAAACGGTTGTCGTATCTTCAGCCACAAGTGATGAATTGTGCGTCGCAATTGCCCCTGCGCAGACAGAGAGGAGTTGCGATCCTGTGAACCAACACATCGCATCGATAAAATGGCAGAGCTCCCCGATGATCCTTCCCCCTTGTGACGGATGCTGTGTCCAATGTGCCCGAGGCAAAACACCTGCATTCACCCGATAGAGCATCGCGAGCGGCTCTTGGCGGGAAGAAAAGAATTGCCTCATATCCGCAAATGGTTGAGAAAAGCGGCGGTTGTATCCCACCATCAATATGGGCCGACGGGATTCAGGGCTTTCCAGAAATGCTGATTCAATATCGGACAGTTCCTCCGGCGTCAGGGCCAGCGGCTTTTCCACGAAGACATGCTTCCCATGCCGGAGCGCACGTGCCGTAAGATCCCCATGAGAATCATGACGTGTTCCGATGAGCACCGCAGTGACATCGGAGTCGTCGAAGACCTCTTCCGGATCCGTTCCGGCCTGTTCGAACCGATACTTTGTTGCTGTTGATCGCGCAGTCACGGGGTGTGCCGTAACGACCCACTTCCGCGTCACTGTCGTGCGAGGTATATGGGGCAGCAGCTGCGATTGCACGAAATTCCCCGCGCCAATAACGGCGAGGGTAGCTTGCGACCCTTCGATCGATCGATGTTGGCTCGAGTCGACCTCTATTCGGTGCTCGCGAGCGATGTCACGTGTCGGATAGGTGAGTATGATCCCCGAGTATCGCTCTTTCTTTTTACCGGTGATCAGGTCATAGGCCTGTATGGCATCCTGAATGGGGAAACGGTGCGTTGTCAGTTCCTGAACCGATATCCTCTTTTGTCCAAGCAGGTCGAGGAATGCATCCATATTTCTGCGTTCAGTCCAGCGCACATACCCGATCGGATAATCCTGTCCCTCTTCCTCATACGAGGGATCGTAGCGACCGGGGCCGTATGAGGTAGAGATCCGAAATTCGAGTTCTTTCTCATAAAATGGCGAGCGGGAGAATGCGATCGTCGAGACGCCCACAAGGACGATTCGCCCCTTTCGTCGCGTGAGGTTCTGGGCGAGTTCCAAGGGCTCATTTGTCCGCGCCGCGGCGGTGACGATGACAGCGTCCGCGCCGATTCCGTGCGTGAATGAAAGGACATCCTGGACCGAAGAAGTACTGCTCACGCGCACCAGTTGGCAGCCGAGCTGCAGAGCCAAATCGAATTGATCGCGTGCGATGTCGAGGCCCACGACACGGCAGCCAGCCGCTCGCAGAAGCTGGACCGACAGTAATCCGATCAATCCCAGTCCAATGACAACCACCGTCTCACCAAGCCGAACGTCTGCCTGTCGTACCCCTTGCAGGGCGATCGCGCCCAAGGTTGTGAACGATGCGTCCTCCAGCGAAACGGATGTGGGAACGGTCGCCAGCAGATTTTTCGGAACGCTGATCACTTCTGCATGAACAGCATATCCTGCTCCCGCGCAGGCAACACGATCTCCTTTTCGATAATCTTCAACGTCTGACTCCAGTACGATACCTGCCGCACTATACCCGAGTTCCTTATATCGGTCAAGCCGGTTCTGGACCTTGGAATACGTCTTGACCACTCCCTCCCGGCGCACATTTGCCAGCACTTGCTGTACCAAATCCGGGCGAAGCCGGACTTTCTTGGCCATCGATGCCTGTGCCGTCTCTACCGTTGTCCGCTCTGTGCCTGCGCTGATCAACGAAGCTACGGTTTGAACCAGAACGCGACCATGAGTGAGAACAGGAGATGGCACTTCAAGGACTTCCAAGACTCCTGTCTTCTGATGTTGAACCACCTGTAGCATGGAACCCTCTTACGTGGAAGTCCCTAACGGCCGTCGACGCATATCGGCTGGCAGTTTCGAGACGATGAAACGATATTTGCGACCATCACGCGGTATATCCTGCACATACTCAACATTGATCCGAATGCTCTCTCCCAACCGTCGACGTGCTTCACGGAGGATATCCCGTTCGTCTGTGGGAGTGAAGGCGGGTGTATTCACGATGCGTAGCGTGATCTCGTCAATCCCCTCCTGGACGATTTGCGCCATTTCAACGTGGGTGCTGTCTTTGAAGATGTGGTCAAGCCGACCGACAAAGCGTCCATCCGGTGTGACGACATAGTCTTCGATCCTCCCCGTCACTTCATCCAGCAAGAGCCCGCTCCGACCGCATATCGAACGTTGGTTCTTCGAAATTCGCACCTCGTCGCCGATATCGTAGCGGATGAGCGGAAATGCCCTGTTCCCGTAGCCAGTGCAGAGGATCCGTCCAACGTCGCCGGGAGCAGCCGGCTCATTGTTGTCCTTCATGATCTCGACCCAACTGTGCTCCTGACGCAAATGAATCTCACCCTGTTCACATTCCATCGCGTTTGCCACCATTTCGCTATTGCCGTACCACGCGTACACTTTCACCTGGAAGGCGTTCTCGATCACGCGTCGCTGATGCGGAAACAGCGTCTCGGAAGAGGCATACACGGCCCTGAGCGATGGCAAGCGCGATCCATGCAGCCGCAAGGCATCAGCCAGAAGCACGAGGGACGAAGGGTACCCATGAAGAAGGACCGGATCAAACTCGGCGAGGGCTCGCGCGTACAACGGCAAATTCACTCGGGAGAGATGGTAGGACGAAAGGAGCATCCAGTTGTTCGACCAATCGCGAGTCCAGAATGGAGGATGCATTTGCCCCGGGTGTGCAACCGGATGACCCGAACAATAAACGATGCGCGGCTTGCGATCGACATTCACCCCGCTCCACGCATAGTGTCGCGTTCGATAGGCGTATTCGCGCTGAAAACACTCGCTGCTGAGGGGAAAGACCAGCGCAGACCCAGTCGTCCCGCTCGTGTGCCCCATGCGGTACCGCAGCCGTGAGAGTTCGTCCGAGATGAACTCCTTCGATCGCCGGCGCACGTCGCTTTTCCCAAGGACTGGAAATGAGTTCAACTCCGGTACGACGCCTTCTCGAATGCTCCGATACTGCTCATAGAAAGGGACGTGGGCACATGCGTACTCGAGGAAACCATGCAATACGTGACGGGAATATGATTGCACCTTCTCGTTCGGCCAGCCCTCAACTTCTTCCGCAAACTTGACCATTGCCTGGTAGTCAGATCCATACCGCTCCCGACGCTGTCGGTGACCATAGATGCTGGTCATCAGGTCCCTCCCAACCAATGGAAGCCGATAGTATAATGCCTGGAGCAAAGATGAGCCGTACGCCATCACGGTCGCTCTTCGATATGACCAACCCATCCGAAATGCGGCATGAACCGGAGGCTCGCGTCCAGACGGATTTCCTCCATCTTCTTGTTCCACGCCGGGACATTGCTCTTGACTGTGATGTCGCTGACTGTGGAGCCAGTCAGTGGATACCGCGTCGGTTGAAATGCGTTCGCAATCAGCGGAATGCGTTTGAAATCGAATCCCATCAGCTTCGCACAGACCGCATCAACAGCAACGGGATCCTCGCCTACGATCAGAAGGCCGGCGTTCCGTCGCGTTCCGCCAATCGGTCCATTTCCCTCCATTGCAACGATGCCATCGACGACCGACAGGTATTTGCGCGGTCGGGCCGCTCCCATGACGCCATCTGCACTCGCGTGCGTCAGGATGCGATTCAGGTCAAGGCACATGCGCCACACGGTATCATTTCCATACCAATTTCCTGAACGGACGACATGTTCCGTATCGCCAAAGAGACGGTACCCCAACCGCTTCATGGGGCGCGCTATGGCACGCATCCACGGGACATCATGGACCAGCAGCCATTTGCCGAATCGCACGAGCATGTTCTCAGCTCTTGCTCGTGATGTGGCCGCTGGGAATTGGTCACCTCCAGTTTCTGGGGAACCGAACACATAATGAGGCAACCAATTCTTGTTCGCGTTGATGCCCACAAGGCTCTTCAAGTTCACCGTCATACCGCATTTCTTGTGCGTCTTCAATTTTGGGATGTTGATGAAGACATCCGCCAAGAACGGACTCCTCGACAATGCATACTCGTGTCGTCCCCGCGAGTGATGGCGGTTCGTCTCCTGCTGATCGTAGTGCGCACCGTAGTAGACAGAACCCTTCGTGTCCTTTTCTGCAAGCCAACTGTCTGCACCGAGATCAACTGTCATCGATCCGTTCGGGTCGCCTTTCAGGCGAATCGTCTTCGTGATGACGCCTTCCACGGTCGTCCAGCATTCGTCTCTAAGATCCACGATCACCACACGCAGGTCGGGCGAGTCCGCGTACGACCCGGCGATCTCGTTCAATCCCATCACCGAACACAAATGCGAGAAATCCGAATCTGTCTGCGGTGCATCTCCGATGTAGATCGTTCCACGATACTCGAGAGCCTTCGCCGCGTAGTCGACGACTCCCCGGATGACGGAGCCATGCGTTACCATCCACACCCAGGCGTCGGACGCTCCAGACGGGTGCACCGTGCCGATCATATTCGGCTTGATGAACACCGTCATCCCCGGTTGAATGTATCGGCCGAGAGGATTCCACCTTGCGGTGCCCGCGTTGGCCTTATCGAAGTCGAGGAGCATGAATGCAGATCGGAGAAGTCCGTGTACGTTGTTCCGCCTGCCTTCTGTGCCGAAGGGGGCGGCAGGCAATTCCGGGTATGGACCAACCGGATCGAAGGGTGGTTCCGACGGATACATCGCGCGTTCATCACGTGCGACAGCTACAGAAGGCATACGCGTGACCTCTTCATACCAGTCGCCGGGGTGCATGGTCTGCATCGAGGGATCGGTACACCCCAAGATATCGTTCTACCAATGCACGTTCGGAGAAGGACTGTTCATATCGGTTCTGATTGACCCGGCCCATGCGTTGTCGCAAGGGGGGATCATTGATCATTTTCATCATCGCGATGGCAAGTGTCTCAGGCGAACGCCGCTCGACAATGAGCGAATCTTCTCCATCGCTGAGATAATCTCGGACACAGCCGGTATCCGTCACGATCACGGGTAATCCCGCGGCCATCGCTTCAAAGATCACCACGGGAAGCATTTCGCTGTGCGAAGCAAGCACTAACACGTCGGATTCCAGCATCCACTTCTGCTTGGTGGATCCGCTGACGTAACCTGCGAAAGCGACATACTCCCGAAGCTTTTTTCGTTCGATCTTCGCCTCCAGCTGCGACAGATATTCCCCCACTGCTGGCAGGCCCGCCAACACAAGCCTGAACGATGTATGGTGACGGCGGACGATGGCCGCAGCATCGACAAGATCTTCCACCCCCTTCTCTCGAGTGATCCGTCCCAAATGGAGGAATGTCGTCGCTGAGGACGGGCTTCTTTGTCGTTCTGACTCCGGCCGCAGCGCCATATTGGGTATCGGCGTGATACGAGATAACTCAATACCGTAGGAACTCACTTCCGAGGCATGTGACGGAGCCAGGGTGATGACATGATCCGCGCACCGCAAGACCCAGCGGAACCCTCGTTGCATCGAGTTGCTCCGGCGAAATAGTGCTGACGAAGCACCGACATTCCCATGTGTATGAGCGACGATCTTGCGTCTGGACAGGTATGCGAGGAAAAAGAGAATGATATCTCTGAAGAATCCAGTGTCCGGCGTCAGCTGAATATGAATGATATCGGGATGTGCGCGCCGTATTGCGAAAGGCAAAGTGAAGATCGCCCGGGCACTCATGAAAACATCCCGAGCGGTGATCTTTCCGATCCGTTCGGCCCGGTCGCCAGAAGCGGTATTGTGTACAAACAGCACACAATGCTCCTGAAGAGCTCGAGTCACATTCTCCAAATTGACCGCCACCCCTCCCGTCGGGGGAGGCAGCGGGCCTATCATGAGGACATGTGGGCGCGGGGGAAGGTGGCTCATCTCAAGACGTTTTGATGTGGTCCGCGGAGTCGGGAGCCGGCGTATCTGCGACTTGCGTTGGCGACACAGCCCGCAGTCTGAGCCCCAGTGCAGCGAAGAGAAATGCTGTATTCTGGTGGAAGAGCATGCCGTTCGTCATGATCATCAACAGGGCCGGAATAAGGAGCATGCGTCGCTCGCGGCGCGAGAGCGGAGTTTGCTTCACCAATCGCCAGAGCATTGTCGAGAGGATGACCATGCTGATAATTCCGTACGAAAAGAGGAACTGCAGAATATCGTTGTGCAATGAGAGCTGGAGCAGGGTTTCTTCCGAGGAGAGAAAGACGACCCCTTGACCGAACAACCAGTTCTTCAGTGTCATGGTTTGTCGATAGGTTTCCCAGATCGCCACGCGTCCCGCGCTGAACGCATCGATCGTAAGTTCTCCAATGTTCTGGAATCGGATCATGGACTCAATGATCAAGCCGCCGAACATGAATGCCAGAACCGCGATCGTAAGCCCCAGGACCAGGCGCATTCGACGAGATCCCTCGAACAGCAGAATGAGGTAGATGCCGGCAAGGCCGAGAATGGACGAACGCACTTGCAGGGCGAGAATGACGACGGTGATGAGCGGGAAAAGCATCCACTCCGGACGCATAATCCGGATGACTGGCCGTGCGATCAGCGCGAAGAGCACTGCCTTGACGAGCCCTTGACTGAGTGCATGGATGTTTGAAATCAGGACGTTCTTGTTCTCACTGATGAACAGGAGATCAAAGGAACTCGCGCGAAAGGTCTCGAGCAGCATCGAAGCAACAAGCACAGCATATACGGCCACGGCGATGTTCCCCAGGCGCGTGGGTCGATACCCGGAGTCAGCCACGAGGGAGCCGATCATGACCGGGACAATGTACTTCGACGTGAACGACAACGTCTCAACGGCATATGTCAGATTGGCGAGCGCGCTCACCGAGCCCGCCAGCATGAATGCGATCACCACTCGGTCGAAGGCGTTTATATTCCTCTGCTTCAGTTTACCAACGGCATACGCAAGGACCGCAACAACTGCCCATCCAATTCCCCACCCGCTTTCCATCGATACCAGGTCGATGAACAACCGCGAGAAGAGTAGTATTTCCAGAACTGCTGCCATATCGATGGTGTCAGGCCGGCATGCTTCCAAATGAACGACGAACCCCGTCGCGGATTCCACGCAAACCAAGGAGAAATCGAGTACCGGGTTTGTCATCGAGATAGAAGAACGGTGAGAAGATCAGCCAGACCAATCTCACCACGAGCCTCACGGTTATTGGATAACCAGTGCAGGAGGACAAGAGGAACACGTTGCGCGTTCCGTAGTACGTCTTCCACGCGGCGTAGCGTTCTCTGCGACGAAATCCTGTGCCAAGGATCGAACGCTGCGCAGCCGTTGTGCCCACGAGCCTTCGATAGAGGACATCGGACAGTGATAGAATTCGATACACGCGTGCGATTCGATCTCCATACTCCGTATCATCGCTTACGATGAAGAACCGTTCATCAGGAACGCCCACACGTTCGACAACGCTTCGATGGAGCACCAATCCCTCGAAACAACATGTGTTTGCATAACAGCTTCCGTCGGGAAGACGTTCGCGCGCAGTGACCGTTGTGAATGTCCGGGGTTCAAAACGCTCATGCCATTGCACGCGCTCGCCCTCGAAGGTGTGCCGCCCGGCCAGCAAGCATCTTGCGTCACCCATGCTTCTGCACAGCCGCTCGTAGGCGTGGGAATAGGGCATCAGATCATCGTCCATGATCCAGATCCATTCCGCTCCAGCATCATACGCCGCCCGTATCCCCGCTTGGAATCCTCCAGCGCTCCCGCAGTTCCTGTTCAGTCGAAGATACGAAGCGCAGACCTCATGCGTGATTCCATCCTCCGCGACCGTGAACCAACCGGCTTGTACAGAACCGGCTCCGCCGTCAGGCGCAGGGCGGAATAGGGTTTCACAAAGATGCTCAAACGTTCCATCTGTCGATGCATTGTCCACGAGAAAGAGATGATCGACCGGTTTAGTCTGTCGGAGGATGCCTTGGATCGCCTGAACCAGCACTTCTTTCCGATTATGAGTGAGTATCACTGCAGCGTGTTGCACCCGTTACCTTCCAAGAATGGCCGTATTGAATACATGCAATGCGCGAGCGACGACTTGATCCATGTTGTAGTATCGATACTCTGCCAATCGTCCTACGAACACCGCATCATCCGCCAGTAGTGCCGACTCACGCCGATATCGTTCATACAGTGCCTGGTTTGTGTCGCTCGGGATCGGATAATACGGATCGTTCGACCCGTAAACATGCTCCTCGGGATACTCAACGGCACCGGTCGTCCAGTCGCTGCGCTGGCCCGTCATGT
>JBFYQI010000232.1:0-3862 GCA_041302875.1 Ignavibacteria bacterium | reverse complement strand
GTGGGGAAAAGTGGGGAAAACTTTCCCAAAGATATGTCTTCGTTCAAAGGCCGACATACATACGCTGTCGACGACAAAGGACGCATCGCGATTCCGCTGAAATTGCGGAAGAACATCGCTGCGAAGTCGAAGAAGCGCTTCATCGTGACCCGAGGACTCGAACGCTGTCTCTATTTATATCCGCAGGATGAATGGGACAAACTCGAGTCGTTCGCGCGCTCGCTTTCATTTCGCGATGGCGCCGACCGGGATTTCGTCCGCGCCCTCTTTCAATGGGCGGACGACGTCGCACCGGACGGTCAATTCCGCATCATGCTCTCTCCGGAATTGAAGCAGTATGCGGGTATCGAGAACGAAGTCGTGATCCTCGGCGTCCTCGACCGAATGGAGATCTGGAGTCCGGCCGCGCTCGCCGAGCATGAGCAGCGACAATCCCCGACGTACGAAACGGTCGCGAAACAAGTGTACACACCGCAGCAATAAGCGGTGAAGGCACGCGTGGAGGCGTCGTCCTATCATACCCCGGTCCTTCTCAACGAAGTTCTCGCATACCTCATCACCCGTACGGATGGTGTGTACGTCGATGGAACCCTGGGAGGCGGGGGCCATGCGGAAGCCGTTCTGAATCGAATCGGTCCCGATGCGCGCTTGATCGGGATCGATGCCGACGAAGACGCCATTCTGTCGGCGGGTCGCCGGCTCGCTCCATTCAGTTCACGAATTACGCTGATACAGTCATACGCCAGCGAACTCAACGCAATTCTCGAACGAGCCGGCGTTTCGTCGGTCAGCGGCATTCTCCTGGACCTCGGCGTTTCGTCGCATCAGTTCGACGCGATTGAGCGAGGATTCAGTTTTCGCGCGGATGAGCGGTTGGACATGCGGATGGACCGGCGGCAGGAACTCAGCGCCGCGACGGTTCTCAACACGTACGACGAGGCACAGCTCGCGCAGATCCTCTGGGAGTATGGAGAAGAAAAGCACTCGCGCCGCTTGGCAAGGCTGATCGTGCAACGACGCCTTCAGCGGCCGCTCGGAACGACTGGAGACCTTGCCGCGCTCGTTGAACAGGTGGCGGGACCCAAGCATCGGATCAAGTCGCTTGCGCGGGTCTTTCAAGCGATCCGCATTGAAGTGAATGATGAATTGTCGCGTCTCAAGCGCGTCCTCGCTGACGGAATCGCCGTGCTTGCCCCCGGCGGACGCTTGGTTGTCATCGCCTATCACTCGCTGGAAGACCGGATCGTCAAGGAGACGTTCCGTTCCGCCTCTGCCTCCCGTGTGCGGTCCGGTCATCCGCTTCTGCCGGATACACCGCTGACGCCGACACTTCGCGTGCTGACGACAAAACCGGTGGAGCCGAGCGAGACTGAGATCGAATCGAATCCGCGCGCACGCAGTGCGAAACTTCGTGCTGCAGAAAGAATCTAGAAGACACCACGAAGACACAAAGGCCACAGAGAACACAAAGAGAATATGCGATAGAATGTACTTCGTGCAACCTTCGTGTCTCTGTGCCTCTGTGGTTTGCTTCTTCCTAAGATGAAACCGGAAAAGAATTGGGGCCAAATATACGCCGACCGGGCATTACAACCTGAGCCCGAGCCGGAGCAGGAACGCGGGATCGTCATTCCCCGGGTCCGGGAAGCTCGTGACCTCGTCTACAACGGACCGATGCCGCAGGATGAGTCGGTCCCAAGGTCGGCGCCGATGCCCGGCGTTCAGCGTAACCGCCGCTCGACGAAGCGAAAGGTCTCTCCCTTCAATGTCGTTCTCTTGCTGTTCGCGGTCGCGGTTGTCAGCGTGCTCTATATCAGCAATATCCTTGCGGTGAGCCGGCTCTTGCGCGAGATCGATGTTTTGGAAAACACTCATCGCCGACTTCAGGACGAGCAGGAGCTGATGAGGGCGGATATCAACAGACTCTCCAGTCTTGAACGGGTCGAACGCGTTGCCACGGAGCAACTTGGCCTGGAAGCGCCGACGAGCGTTCCGGTCTGGTTAGAGGTCGACCAGGACCGCATCGCGGAACTTGAGAGGGCGTTGAACGCCAGGCAGCGACGATGAGGAAGGAATCGACCAACGGAACCGAAACTCCGGGCGGACAGCGGTCGTTCCGGTTTCGCTTCTTCTTCTTGAAGGTTGCATTCGCGCTCGCGTTTCTCCTGGTGGGAATGCGGCTTGTTGTTCTGCAAGTGCTCGAGGCGCCGCGCTACCGGGCGATGGCGAAGAAACAATACGAGCAAGCCTTCGTTCTCCCGGCAACGCGCGGCATCGTGGTCGACCGGAATGGGAACGTGCTCGTCTCAAATACGATGTTCATTTCAATCGCTGCGGATCCCAAGATCGTGGGGGAGCGCGCAACAACCGTGGCGACGCAGTTGTCCAAAGTGACCGGACGGGCGCGCGGCGAATATCTCGCACGGTTGCGGGAAGAACGGCGGTTCGTCTGGTTGGAACGGCGCGTGAATCCGGCATTGGCGCGCCGGATCGAAGCCGCGAAGATCGAAGGCATCGTGCTCGTCAATGAGCCGAAACGCATCTATCACTATGACGATCTCGCCGGTACGCTGATCGGATTCACAAACGTCGACAACAAAGGCATCTCGGGCGTCGAGTTGGCGCTCGACAGCGTTCTGCGCGGCACGAATGGTTCGATCGTCATGCACCGGGACGGATTGAATCGGGTTCGTCCTTCCGCCGATCATGCACGCATCGAGCCGGTGAATGGCGAAGATATCGTGCTGACGATCGACCTGAAGTATCAGGCGATCGCGGAAGAGGAACTCAAGCGAGGACTCCAACGCTCGCAGGCGGAAGCAGGTATGGTGGTCATGGTCGAGCCGAAGACGGGGGAGATTCTCGCACTCGCGGTCCAGCCTTGCGTGAATCCCAACGCGATCTCGGGCGTCGACCTCGCCTTGACGCGCAACCGGGTCGTCGCTGACGTGTTCGAGCCCGGTTCTGTGTTCAAACTCGTGACGGCGACGGCGGCCTACGACCAGGGAAACATTCGTCCGGAATCTCGCTGGTATGCGGAGAAAGGAACGTTCACCCTCCCCGTCGGCAAGAAGGAGAAGCAGACGATCACAGACACGCACCCGCACGAATGGGTGACGTTTGAAGAGGCAATGGCGGTTTCGAGCAACATCGTGATGGCCAAAGTGGGAAAGCAGCTGGGCGCGGAGCGGTTGTTCCGGTTTGCACGGGCGTTCGGCTTCGGCACGCCAACCGGGATCGACATCCCCGGAGAGGTTCGAGGACAGTTAAAGCGCACAGGGAACTGGTCGGGAACCACACTGCAGGCCATGTCCTACGGCTATGAGGTCGGCGTCACGCCACTCCAGATCCTCTGCGCGTATGCCGCAGTGGCCAACAACGGCGTGCTGATGAAGCCGTACGTCGTCTCCGGGATCCGTGGTTCGGATGGTTCGCTTGTGAGAATCAATGAGCCACTCCCCGTGCGCCGCGTGGCCACGGCCGATGTCGTCGGACTGTTGCGCTCGGCATTCGAACAGACAGTGCAAGTGGGGACGGGAACGATGGTTCGGATGGAGGGAGTCCGCATCGCCGGAAAGACCGGAACATCCCGCAAGCTGGTTGATGGCAAGTACTCGTTAAAGGACTATACGGCCTCCTTCGTCGGGTTCTATCCCGCCGAGGATCCGCAGGTTGCTTGTCTGGTCATGCTCGACAATCCGCGCGGCCGGTCGTACTATGGCGGCGAGACCAGCGGTCCGGTGTTCAAAGCCATCGCCGAACGGGTCATTCATACGTCCGAACGATTCTCTCGTGCGCCGATCGCGGAGAATCTGCATCGAAAGAACGGTCCCGTCGCCGTTCCCGATGTTCGAACGCTCGA
>JBFYQI010000334.1:0-7825 GCA_041302875.1 Ignavibacteria bacterium | reverse complement strand
GCTGCCAGATCCGTAAAGGGAGAAGTAGTGACTCCCCCAACGGTATAGAGCTTCTGACCTACGACACATGCTCCAAGTGCTCCCCTCGGTGTGGGAAGTGTCGTCTTCTTTACCCAGCCTCCACCTTGAGCCCAGGCATATGGAAGGATCAGGACAAGGGAAAAAAGAATCACACACCACGTCCTGAGCCCCGACGATCGTTCCGGATGACGAAACCGAGTTACAGGTCGCATAATCCCTCCTTTGGTAAGTGGATTACTTGACCCATTCCAAACGGAGTGCCATACCGGGTTTCGAAACGCAACTCCCGATAATGCATTTTGTCATAGGGACTTACAGCATTGACGGGGGAGACGGGGCAGACGTGGTTTGCCCTTCAAATGCTCGTCAATATTGACGAGCGGGCGGTCGGCAGGTGAGAATTGTTTGATTCGATCGAGAAAGCGTGGGGATCATGCTGGTCTTTCGATCCCCAGCTTTGTCATCTTATACCGCAGTGTGTGTTCCGAGATGTGAAGCATCCTCGCGACCCTGGATTGATTCCAGCTGCAACCATCCAGGGCTTTCCTGATCAGCTGTTCTTCATATTCAGCCAGGCTTTCAGTGAGCGACCTTGTCATGTGGACATCTTCCCGAGTTCGCTCCAGCTTCTTCATTTGCTTCTGCAGGTCCGGCGGGAGGACTTTCCTGTCGATGATCTTCTGCCTTGGCGCAGCCAGTGTGACCAGCCGTTCCACGATATTCCTCAGCTCCCGCACATTGCCGGGCCAATGACGCCGTTTCAGGAAATCAAGGACCTCTTCATGAACTCCGTCGATCTCTTTCTTCTGTTGCCGCGAGAATTCTTCAAGAAAGTGGCCGACGAGCATCGGAATGTCTTCCGATCTCTGATTGAGGGAGGGAACGACGATCGGATAGACGTTGAGGCGATAGTAGAGATCTTCTCTGAAGCTCTTCTCAGCCACGAGATGTCGAAGCGAAGAACTGGAAGCTGAAATGAGTCGTACGTCGATCTTGCGGGTCTGGTTGCTCCCGACCGGACGGATCTCCTGGTCCTGGAGAACTCGCAGCAACTTCGACTGCATATCCTGTGGAAGGTTGCTGATCTCATCCATGAAGAGAGTCCCTCCGTGTGCCTCTTCCAAGAGTCCTTTGCGGTCGGTCAGAGCGCCTGTGAATGCACCTTTGATATGCCCGAAGAGCTCGCTCTCCACGAGATTGGGCTGTATCGCACCGCAATCAATCGCGACAAAGCGGTTCTGACATCGTGAACTCAGAGTATGCACCGCCCGTGCAACCAGCTCTTTCCCCGTTCCGCTTTCTCCTTCAAGTAACACGCGTATGTCGCACCGCGCCGCCGCTTCGACAGCGAGCAGCAGGTCCAGAAATTCCTTGCTCTTTCCAAGCAGTCCGAGCATCGCATACTTGCTGCGCAGTGCCTGCTTGGGGAGCGGCGCCGTGAAATACTCGGCGATGGCTTGCGTGCGATGCAGGAAAGGGGATGCGATCGCGGAGATGTTCTCCACCAGCGAGAGGTCGGACTCCGTGAAGGCACACGCATTCTCGCCATTCAGAAGGAGCAACGTGCCGATGATCATGTTTTCAACCCGGAAGGGGACACAGAGAGCCGACTTCACCTTCATTGTGTCAAAGAGGTCCTTGCGGAACCTTCGGTCGCACCTGATCTCCGGACTCAGCAGCGATGCGTTATGCAGCACGACCCAACCGGCCAGGCTCGTATGAACAAAGTGTTGTTCCGCTTCGGCCGTGCTCTTTCCCGCATACACGGTTTTCACCGTGTCCCGCGTTTTGGGATTGATCATCATCACCAGGGCTGAATCTGCACGTACGAGGAGAGATGCCTTCTCGACAGCAACCCTCAGCATTCCTTCGAAATCGCTCTGATGGCCCAACAGATGAGCCATCTCAATAACCGATTCGAGTTTTGCGAGATGCATTTCCGCTGATGTGTCAATCATGTCCCCACCCCGTTGATATCAGATAGCCCACGAAACGAGAATCGTTCCGAACATTCCGCCATTCTGGGTCCACGTTCAAGATGTGCAGTTTCGGATCCATGTCATCCACGGCTTTCCCCAGCCAGGACAGGGCTTCTTCCTGTTTCCCCGCGTGGCTGAAGAGGATCGCAATATCATAGGGTGACGTGTATCGCTGTTTATAGAGTTCTGCCATGCCGAATGCAGCTGCACCAAGCGCATGACCGGCGCCCGCCTCCTCCATCAGCTGCACGAGAGGCTTCGCGCCTCGTGCGGCAAAGAGCCTCTTGCACACATCCACTGCTTCTGCCGTTCTCCCCATGAAGGATAGAGTGCGCCACAGGTACCAAAGGCCCCAAAAGAACGGGGGAGTGGAATGATCGTATTGAGAGACCTTCTCAAGGACCCGTTCGTATCTGCCTTCATAGAAATCAGGGAACGCGGTGCAGATATCAGTGAAGTCGGAGAGCGGATCGATCGCTTTTGCCCGCTCGGCGAGTTTCCTCGCTCGATCGAACTGACCGGTCGAAACCATATGGATGCTGTAGTTGCGAAGGGCCATCAGCTCGTTCGGATCGAGTTCCAGGCTTCGCCTGTACGCCGCATCCGCTTCGGAATATTTCCATTCCATGCAGGCGTAGTACACTCCCAGAACATGATATGCTCCTGAATTTTCGGCATCGATCTCGAGCGCCTTGTCGATCCACTGCTTCAGGAGAGGCCGCACATCGCGATTCTTCTTCACGCCGAAGTATCCCATGATAAAGAAGCAACCTGCATATGCCGCATATGCCGTGGCGAAGAACGGATCTTTCTCAATTGCCTTGCGAAAGTACTCCATGGCCTTCTCGATCAGAACAAGATCGATCTGATTGAATGCATAGTATCCTTGCTGGAAGAGATTGTACGCTTCCAGGTTATCCGTGAGGCGCCTGAAGGGTCTTTCTCTTTCCGCCTCAAGAAATGTGACCTTTAAAGCTTCAACGATCGCCGGCGTAATGTCCTCCGGCAGATCGAATACATCCCGTGCCTCGCGGTCGTAGCGATCGGACCAGAGTTGGCATCCGTCGAGAACGTTGACAAGTTGCGCCGTGACGCGAAGCTTGTCACCGAACCTTCGGACGCTTCCTTCAAGCACAGTGCTCACATTCAGCTTTCGTCCCGCACTCCTGATATCGACTCCGGCCCCTTTGAAAACGAACGCGGACGTGCTTGCAACGACCCGTAAGTCGCCGATTCTGGACAGCGCATTGATCAACTCGACCGTCAGCGCGTCGCAGAATGCCTCTTCGTTCGGATCTGCATTCACGTTGATGAAGGGGAGGACAGCGATGGACTTGGATGGCTTTAGCGCAGGGAGTGTGAGGTCGACCGATTCAGTCTCGCTCTGGCCGGATGGCCTTTGCAGATCTTCCATCAGTGCGGCCAGGTTTGCATATCGGTCTTCTCGTTCCTTGGCGATCGACTTCTCCATGACTCTGAGGAGTTGTTCCGGCACATCTCCGCGGTACTGTCGTACGTCTTCTGGCTCTTGATTCAGAATGAGATAGATCGTCGCTTGCTCGTAATCCGCCTGAAAAGGAGGACGTCCCGTAAGCATCTCGTACAGCAGAACTCCGATCGACCAGATGTCCGTCCTTCGGTCTACCTTCAGTCCCTTGATCTGTTCAGGAGACATATAGTCTGCGGTTCCAAAGCGCTCACCGGCCCGCGTGAGCTGCGTCCGATCGATCTTCTTGGCCAAGCCAAAGTCCAGGATCTTTACGATGCCCTCTTTTGTGATGTAGATGTTCGCAGGCTTTATGTCCCTGTGAATGATGCCGTTCTCATGCGCCGCGTGAAGTCCTTGAGCAATTTGAAGAATGATTCCCGTGATCTCATCGAAGCTCAGCATACCCCGGCTGATCCTGTTCTTGAGGGTCTCACCCTCGTAGTAATCCATGGAAATGAATAGCTGTCCCTCCGGGGTCTCATCGATCTCGTGGATGGTGCAGATGTTGACATGCTGCAGCAATGATGCGTTCTGCGCTTCGGACACGAATCGTTTCTTGGACGCCTCATCGTGTGCAGAGGATTCGCGCAGGACCTTGAGGGCGACAGTTCTCTTGAGCTTCAGATCCTCGGCCTTGTAGACGATGCCCATTCCTCCTGCGCCGAGCTGTTCGAGGATCGCGTAGTGCGAAATGGTGTTCGCCTGCATATTCCCCTCCGCGATTATGCTGTGAGAAGAGTAGGGAGACGGCTTGCGCCGGGAGCTCGTCGAGGTGGGCCGAAATGACGGACAAGGGTCGATGAACGATCGACGGTTGCCGAGAGGAGGAGCTGTGACAGGGTCCAGAGCGGCGGCCCTCCAGCGAAGAAGCCTTCAGGCACCGATGTCTGTGCCGGAAATATACGTTGATGGAACAGAACGTGCAAGGTTTGATTCAGAGTGAGAAACGCTGGTCTGAAAAGGCCGGCGTTTTGCGTTTTTGGGGGGAACGCAATGGTCGGCGGGACTGTTCGTTTAAATGACCATATCTCTCAAATCGAAGACCCCACACATGAAGGGCATTGAACGCTATGCACCTGTTCACCTCCGCAGCGCGGATCATTTGTGCCCTCACGAGATCTCCGTTCGCCGCAACTGCTTCGGTCATCCTCTCGCTCGGGTTCTCCCCCTCTGATTCTCTCGCACAATCCAAATCCATCAAGCAGTACGTCCACGACCAGTGGACAACGCAGAACGGCCTCCCGCAGAACTCCGCTTCGGACATCCTCCAGACGAAGGATGGCTACCTCTGGTTCAGCACGCAGGAGGGTCTCGCCCGCTTCGACGGCGTTCAATTCACGACCTTCGACCGGGCAAACACGGATGCTCTTGCCGATTCCTGGATCCTCCGATGCATCCAGGACAGCTCCGGCGGACTCTGGATCAGAGTCCAGGGCGTTGAGCATGGTATCACGCGCTACGCGAATGGCCGCTTCACCCGCTTCACAATGGCCGAGGGTCTTCCCAACAATACCCTCATCGCAGGAAGTCCGGACAAACAGGGAGGACTGTGGATGGGCACCCGTGGGGGGCTCAGCTACTTCCATGATGGCGTCTTCACGAACTACTCCAGCAAGGATGGATTACCTGGCGACACAGTAGTTGCCTTGGGCTTCGACAGCAGAAATGTGCTTTGGATCAGCACCACGAGGGGATTCGGACGGTACGCCGATGGGAAGTTCGCCACGCTCACCGGGACGAAAGGGTTTGCTGACACTCTCTTCTTCCGGATTGACAACTTCAGCCCCGTCTATGAGGATATGCGAGGGACGCTCTGGATGGAAACGCGGAGCGGCGTTATTGCCTACCGCAACGGATCAACGACAATCTACACGACGAAGGATGGATTGAAGTCGGCCGTCGTCAATGATGTGCATCAGGATGCGAAGGGGGATCTCTGGTTCGCCACGGAACGCGGATTGTCCCTGTTCAAGAACGGGACATTCGTGACCTACCAGGCGTCGACAGATCCCGACGAGAATACCATCCTTGAGATCCAGGAGGATGCGGAAGGAAGTCTCTGGCTGGCCACGGGAAAAGGCATCAAGCGATTTGCGCGCGGCGTGTTCGAAAGCTTCAAGAAGGAAGATGGATTGTCCGACGATGTGGTCCAGAAGCTGTTCATCGACCGTGAAGGGAGCATCTGGGTCAGCACGTTCGGCGGGGGAGTCGATCGGTTCCGGAATGGCAGCTTCATCACCTACTCTTCCCGCACGGGTCTCACATTCGATAACACACAGCCCGTGCTCGAGGACCGGCGCGGGGCGCTCTGGATCGGTTCCAATTCTGACGGCCTGAATGTCCTCAAGGACGGGATTGTCACGAGCTACACGTCCAGGAACGGACTTCCCGGGAACGACGTGCGGGAACTTGCGGAAGACAGGGATGGGAACGTCTGGATCGCAACGTCGCGCGGCGTCGTTTCATTCAAGAATGGGGTCTTCACGCCGCGATCCAAACAGACGCCCAACGGTCCGGAACCGGTCTGCAATGCGATGACCACGCTCCGATCCGGCGCATTCCTCGTCGCATCCAACAATCGTGTCTTTATGTCCCGGGGAGGAACCTATACGCCGTTGTTCAGCGTCGACAGCATCGCGACGACGGCGAACTTCATCCAGGATATCTGGGAGGACAGCCGCGGAACACTCTGGGTCGCAACGAATCAGAATCTCTGCTGGTTCAAGGACGGTAAACTCCGGAAGCTGACAACGCAGGACGGGTTTGAAGGAACTTGGGTGCAGGCATTCCAGGAAGACAAGGACGGCACGATCTGGCTCGGAGCGAGCAGCGTCGGCATTATTCGGTACAAAGAAGGGACCTTCACTTCGATCAGTCCGAAACAGGGGCTGTTCGACTTCAACGCCTACGCGCTCCTGGAGGACAGCCAAGGGTATTTCTGGGCTTCGTGCAACAAGGGGGTGTATCGCGTCGCCAAGCAAGCGCTCCACGCTGTCGCTGACGGAACGGCCGCGAGCCTCCAGTGCACATCCTACGGCGAAGCCGACGGCATGGAGAGCCGCGAATGCAACGGCGGGTACACGCCTTCCGGAGTTCGTCTGCGGGATGGCCGATTCGCCTATTCGACCGTGAAGGGCGTCGTCCTCGTGAATCCGGCGGACATCAAGATCAATCCGATCCCCCCTCCGGTCGTGATCGAGCGGCTCGTGGCGGACGGGGCGTCGAAGCACCTCGACGATGGCCTGACCCTCTCCCCCGGCACCAACCGTCTTGAGTTCCACTACACAGGACTCAGCTTCATCGGAGGCGAGAAGGTCCGGTTCAAATACAAACTCGACGGATTTGACGAGGAATGGATCGACGCCGGGGGTCGCCGTGAGGCGTTCTACACGAACATCACTCCGGGCGAGCACACGTTCCACGTCATCGCTGCGAACAGCGACGGGATCTGGAACGACCGGGGAGCGTCCTTCTCCTTCGAGCTGAAGCCGTACTTCTATGAAACCAAATGGTTCCTTGCGATCGCCATCCTGCTGTTCCTGACGACCGGACCTTCGATCTATCTTTGGCGCGTGCGTAGTCTCAAACGCCGTGAGGCGGAGCTGGAGTCCACCGTTGCGAAACGGACGGAAGAACTGCAGCGCACCCTGACCAATCTCAAGGAGGCGCAACACCAGCTCGTGCTCTCCGAAAAGATGGCCTCCCTCGGTCAGCTGACCGCGGGCATCGCGCACGAGATCAAGAATCCCCTGAACTTCATCACCAATTTCGCGGTCCTCTCCAGGGAATTGGCGCACGAACTGCGGCAGGAATTGGCGCACGAGCGGACCCGGGTCGATCCGAAGCGTGCAGCGGAGATCACGGAACTTCTGGACAATCTTGAACAGAACGTGAACAAGATCAACGAGCACGGCAAGCGGGCAGACAGCATCGTTCGCGGCATGCTCCTGCACTCGCGCGGAAAGGCGGGTGAACGGCAACGCACCGACCTTGGCGCGCTGCTCGCCGAATACACGAACCTCGCTTACCACGGGATGCGCGCACAGGACCAGTCGTTTAACGTGAAGCTGGAGACGGAGTTCGATCCGTCGATCGGCGCCATCACCATTGTTCCCCAGGATCTCAGCCGCGCCTTTCTGAACATCGTCAACAACGCCTGCTACGCGGCGAACGACAAGCGCAGGACCGCAGGCAACGGCTTCACCCCGACCGTCAGGGTCAGCGCGAAGAATCTCGGCAGCATGGTCGAGATCCGGATCCGGGACAATGGGAACGGCATTCCCCCGGAGGTCATCGACAAGATCTTCAATCCGTTCTTCACCACGAAGCCCGCCGG
>JBFYQI010000198.1:0-4537 GCA_041302875.1 Ignavibacteria bacterium | reverse complement strand
GAATAGCTCCGGCGCGTGGGTCAGTTCGCACTTGGTCCAGGGAACGGTCGCCTCCGCAGCCATCGCGACCGACAGAGCCAATCATGCACATCTTGTGTATGTCACAGGCTCTCCGTTGCGGACGATCTCGTATCTGGACCATACTGGTGCCGGGTGGAGTGCTCCCCAGACGGTTGTTGAAGACCTGGATGGAGTGGTGTCGCTGACGATCGGCGTCGACTCCGCGGGACATGCACATATTGGATGGGTCACCGCCGCCTCAATGGCGGGAAGCGGTCCAGTGATGTATGCGACGAACGCGTCTGGAACGTGGGTGAACGAAACAGTCGGAGGAACGATCCAGGCATACAATGCCGGCGCTCTTGCCGCGACAGCACAGGGCGACGTCCGGTTTGCTTACTACTGGAATGCCGGGATCTATCATGTCGCAAAACCACATGCGGGATCATGGGACGCACCCGAGCACGTTGATACGGTTGCGAGTTGGGCGGAAGGGCTCACGATCGACCTCGCGCTCGACGGAGATGCGAGGTCTCATATTGCCTATGCGGGCGGACCGAACGCATACCTTCGCCATGCGACGAAGCCTGTTTCAACGTGGATCACAGAAACCGTGCAACCCGGAGTGTACTCGATCGCCATCCGAGCGATCGATGTCGACGGCTCAGGGTTTTCTCATGTCAGCTTCATGGACATCGAAACGGGCTACCTCCGCTACGGAACGAATGCGTCTGGTTCATGGACCACTTCGCCAGTGGTTCCCATCAGTTGGATGCATGACATTGCCGTTGATGAAGGGGGATATCCGCACATTGTCTACGATATGGAAGGAGCGATCCGTCATGTGACAACCCGGCCACCTGCATCAAATGCATTCGTCAGAGTGCGCACAGGATTGCCGAAGGTGAATTTCTCTTCAGCGGAGTGGGGAGACTTTGACGGCGACGGATGGATGGACATTGCGATCACCGGATCGGACACCACGGGAAATCCGATCGCATTCGTCGTACAGAACCGCGAGGGATATCTTGTCGGTCTCAACCTTGGACTCATCGGCGTTCTGCAAGGAGCGACTGCATGGGGAGACTACGATGGTGACGGGGATCTGGATCTTGTGATCATCGGGAAGAATGCATTGAATCAGCCCACGACAAATGTTTACCGCAACGATAGCTACCAGTCGTTCGTGAATATCCAGGCGGGGCTGACCGGCTTCTACAACGGCGGTGTTGCATGGGGGGATTACGATCTTGACGGAGATCTCGACCTGTTGATCACGGGTGCAACCGGAAATCTTCCGATGACGAATCCGATGACAAAGCTCTACCGCAACGACGGGAACGCACGATTCACCGAGGTGACGACGGCGGGGCTCCCCATAGCCGAGTATTCATCGGTCGCGTGGGGTGATTACGACAAGGATGGGCAATTGGACATTCTTCTGGCGGGATCCGCATCGACCCTCGTCATCAAGAACTACGGCAGCGACGTGTTCATGGATATGGGGATGGGACTGCTGGGGGTCCGAAATGCGTCGGCACGATGGGGAGACTATGATGGGAACGGATATCTCGACATCGTCGTCAGCGGACGGATTTCGGGTCCGAGTTCCGTTGCACGGATCTATCGGAATGTGGTCGGCGCGTTCGTGGATGCGTCCATTCCCATTCCGGGGATCGCATCCGGAGCGGTGGAATGGGGTGATCTGGATAACGATGGAGCCTTCGATCTCATCCTGAGCGGTGAAGGGACGACCGAGCTCCTGACCAAGGTGTACCGAAATAATAAAGACGGAACGTTCGCCGAGATGCCGACTTCGTTACCGGCGCTCGTCTATGGAAGCGTTGACCTCGGAGACTATGACCGCGATGGAGACCTTGATGTGCTGGTCACCGGACAAGACGTGACCTTTGGCAAGGTTGCGGATGTGTATCGGAATGAATCCACGACGGCTAATACGCGCCCGAGTCGTCCGACCATTTCTTTTCAAGTCATCACGTACGACGGGGCACAGTTGTATTGGAATGCCGCGACGGACGAACAGACATCGCCGAACGGATTGACCTACAACCTCCGTGTCGGAACGACGCCTGGCGGAAACGATGTGATGTGCGGGATGTCGCGTCCGACCGGAGAGCGGATGATCCCCGCGATGGGGAATGTGGGACATCGAAGAGTTATCAACTTGAACGGGCTTACTCCGGGAACGAGGTACTACTGGAGTGTGCAGGCTGTCGATCAAGCATACAGCGGCTCCCAATTCTCCGCCGAAAGCACCTTTGTGACGCCGGAGCCGGTGTATTTCACGGAGGTGACCACCGGGATCGTTCCGCTGGGTGGAACCGTCGCTTGGGGTGACTATGATGGCGACGGGGATCTCGATATCCTTGCAACGGGCGCTGATCAAGAAGGAGAACCACGCTCGAGGATCTATCGCAACGATGGCAATGCGAACTTTACGGATATACATGCTCCATTTGTAGGCGTTCAGCGTGGCCATGGACTTTGGGGGGATTGGGACCGGGACGGCGATCTCGATGTCCTCATCTCCGGATTCAATGCAAAGATCCAGGGGATGTACGTCGTTGGCGGACCATTTACGAGAGTTTACATCAACAATGGAGGTGGCACGTTTTCGCCGGGTCCTCCAGAAGATTCATCAACGACGGCTGGGTGGTTTGATACGAATAGCGACGGCCGTTTGGAATTCGCTGGCGGTCCCTCCTCGGATTGGCACAGCTGGCGGAATGTTGAGTACGCGGATGTCGACCGGAACGGCCCAGTCGATATGCTATCCACCAGCTACGTCAACGGCCATGCGCGGGTCAGATTGGCCCTCTCCGGAGCTGAACCGATGATACTGCTGGACTACGGGGCAAGCGGCTATGGGAATCCGGGTGCTGCAGGGGCACAACTTGTGGATGTCAACAATGATGGGAAACTCGACGTTCACATCTCGCACAAATATTTCAGGGATCCTCAAGACGTACGAGTGTCGAAGGTCTTCCTGCAAGGGGAAATCACGGGATACCGGCTTGGTGGAGACACTATCATGCTTGGTGGGATCACTTCGACGTCTTCGGTGTGGGGGGACTTTGACAACGACGGCGACGCAGACATTGCGTCGAATGCATATTTCAATCCAGATGCAGATTCGATTGGGCTGGTTATACAGAGGAATGATAATGGCGAGCGGTTCACGCCGCTGCCGGCGCTCGCCAAAGGAATCGTTGTTTACGGGTCTGCGTGGGGCGACTATGATGGAGACGGCGATCTTGATCTGCTTGTGATGGGGCGGGACACGATGATAGATTATGACCATCCTCATTTGCTGGTTCGTCTCTTCAGAAACGAACAGGATAATGTCAATTGGCTGCCGATCCCACCTGCCGGGCTTCGCTCAACTGTTCTCGGAGACGCAACCACGCTGCAATGGAATCCCGCTACTGACCGAGAGACACCGTCAGCGGGTTTGGTCTACAACCTCCGTGTTGGGACAACACCCGGGGGCTGCGATGTTGTGTCTCCGCTTTCCGCTGCGAATGGAAGACGCAGAGTCGTACAGCGCGGGAATGCGGGAAGCCTCACTCAATGGACTTTGAATGGACTAACGCCCGGAATCACCTACTATTGGGCTGTTCAGGCCATCGATCAATCGTATGCCGGCTCTGTGTTCTCGGCGGAAGCAAGTTTCGAGGCCGGAGAAGGACAGTTCTCGTCTTCATTGATGGCAGTCCTTGATTTCTCCCCGAAGCGTCTCGCACTGGGCGACTACGATGCCGACGGTGATCTGGACGTCTTTGCTTCCAATGCGGGTTATGATGGAGGCGTTGCGTTGCTGAGATGCAACGCGGCGGGAGCATATGAACAAAGATCGATTCTTCCCGAACTGCCCGATGTGACAGCCGCTGTCTGGAGAGACTGCGATGGTGATGGCGATCTCGATTTGTTGCTTGGAATCGACGAAGGCTCGGCTGAGGGCGTTTGCGTTCTGGAAAATGACAACGGCGCGACTTTCCGAATCATTGCCCGCGGATTCTTGAACCACCCTGCCGTCAAGCTGACTTGGCAGGATCTCGACGGCGATCTCGATCTCGATGTCGTCGCGCTGACCGAACGGCAAAATGATCTCACACGTCAGATGGAACTGCTGGAATGTTCAGATGACACTCTGCGATCCCTCGGGATACAAGTGACAGAAGTGGAGGACTATGAGCTTTTCGATTATGAGTGGGATGGCGTCCCCGATATCATTTGTGTCGATGGAAAGACGACCGAATCCGCATTCAAGGGTCCGAAAGTACTGAGGAACCGCAGGTTGATGGAGTTTTCAGCATTACAGTTGTGGTCATTGCCGATGGCGTCGACGGCACGGGTTGCCGTTGGCAACTTTGACATGGACGGAAAGGACGACTATGTACTCATAGGATATTTCCCCGGCAACATGCCGATGGCCAGAGTGTATTTCTCCGATGGGTATGATCCGGTCGTTTTTGGTCCAGTACTGCTCGGAGGCACTATCTGCGTCGCGGATTTT
>JBFYQI010000147.1:0-4603 GCA_041302875.1 Ignavibacteria bacterium | reverse complement strand
TGGGGGACGAAGGAAAGGGGAGCGGCAAGAAGAAGATGAGCTTGGATCAGCAGGATGAATGTCTTCCACGTGAACTTCATTGCTCAAGCCCTTTCATGGGTGTGCGTGCTTTCGTTCAACTCGCTCCAAAATCCGTGCCATCCGTGAAGGAATCAGCTCAAGATGAGAACCCTTGACACCGTGGGAAAGCATGCATAGTCGAAGGAACTTGCCGACGGATCGATGCGACGATCCGGCTCATACGGGCGAAGTCAGCCCAGCGTCCTATCGGAGTCTGTTTGTCCTCATGACAAGCTCAATCCCCCAATCATAATACTCCGACACTCACAAGTGGAAGAATCTACAGATACTTGCATCGGGTGTCAAACATACGCGTTATTGACATCGGCGTTTGACTCTCTGTTGGAATCTCGTAATCTTCATGCATGACCATTTGATGACCAACGCGCTCAGCGAGGACTTCACGCCATGGGGCAGAAGAGAACCGACCGGACGAAGCAACAGCCCAAAGAGAACGCCCGCCTCTCAGAAGAACGCTTCCGGATCATCTGGGAGAAATCCTTTGACGGCATGCGTCTGATCGACGAATCGGGACACATCGTCATGGTGAATGACGCATATTGCCGGCAGGTTGATAAACCGCGCGAAGAGCTGGAAGGGCGTCTCCTCGATGAGGTGTATGCTCAGCCGGCTGGCCGGCGGATCCTGCAGATGACTGTTGAGCGAATTCAGAAACAATTGGTCCCTCCTCACTTCGAACGGCTCGTTACACTCTGGAATGGGAACAAGGTTTGGTTCGAATTATCGAACTCCTTCATCGACCTTGACAGCGGACAGCATTTTCTCCTGAGTATCTATAGAGATATCACCGACCGCAAGCGAGCGGAAGAAGAATTGCGCAATAATCAGGATTATCTGCAGAGTATCTTTCGCGCGGCCCCTGCGGGGATTGGCGTTGTTGTCAATCGGGTGATAGTACGGGCGAATCAGCAATTATGCGGCATGACCGGCTACTCGGAGAGCGAACTCGTCAACCAGAGTGCGAGGATGCTGTATCCCGGCGATGAAGGCTACGAATATGTCGGTCGGGAAAAATATCGCCAAATACAGGAGCATGGCACTGGTACGGTTGAGACACGCTGGCGGTGTAAGAATGGAACGATCATCGATGTCTTGCTGAGTTCCACCCCAATCGATTGGAACGATCATTCCAAGGGAATCACGTTCACTGCTCTTGATATCACCGTGCGAAAACAGTACGAGAACGCACTGCATGAGAGCGAGAAACGCTTTCGAGAAATTCTCGACTGTTCACAAGACGTCATTTATCGACAGAAGTATGCCGATGGACGCTTTGACTATATCAGTCCTGCCGTCACTCGAATGTTCGGATTCTCTCCGGAAGAAATGCAACAGATGTCCTCTGAAGACATTCAGGGCCTTTTTCATCCTGACGACCTCCAGAGACTGATTCCCTTCAGGTTCGAACTCGAACAAGCTGATCGCAGCGGAAAGAAGTTGAGTGAGCGGGAATTTCGCTTGATGAACAGAAGCGGAGAACATCGCTGGATCCATGGCCAGTATGAATTGATACGCAACGCCGACGGCGCACCAGAATGCATTGTCGGTACTCTGCACGACATCACCGAGCACAAGCGGGCGGCGGCTGCTTTGTGCGCGAGCGAGGAGCGGTTCCGGGGAATTCTGCAGAACGTGGCCACGGTGGCGGTGCAGGGGTACACCCTCGATGGCACCGTCCGTTACTGGAACCGTGCATCAGAATCGTTCTATGGCTACACCGCAGCGGAGGCGCTCGGCCGAAACCTGCTGGACCTCATCATTCCGCCCGCAATGCGCGACGAAGTGAGAGGAGCGATACGGTACATGGAGGAAACCGGCAACCCCATCCCCTCCGCGGAACTCGCGCTTATGCGCAAGGACGGATCGGTCATTCCGGTCTATTCGTCCCACGCTCTGGTCACGGTCCCGGGGCAAGCAAGCGAACTGTTCTGCATCGACATCGACCTTTCCGCGCGTCAGCAGACAGAGGCGGCGCTGCGGAGTTCCGAAGCTCTCTATCATGATCTGGTGGAAACCTCCCAGGATCTCATCTGGCAGTGTGACGCCCAAGGACGATACACGTACTTGAATCCGGCCTGGGAGCAGGTGTTCGGATATCGGCTCGACGAGATGTTAGGAAGATCGTTCGCCGACTTTCAAACCCCTGAACAGGCCCAGCGTGACCTGGAACTCTTCGGGCGGCTCCTGCTCACGGAGGGAATCGTCAAAGGATACGAGACGATCCACCTCCGCAAGGACGGGACCGAGTTACACCTGGTCTTCAACGCCAAAGTGCTCCTTGATGCGAACAACCAAGTGTCCGGCACGCGGGGCACTGCCTACGACAACACGGAGCGGAAGCGGGCCGTGGAGGAGGAGAGGCGGACGCAGGCGCGTCGTCAACGCGAATTAGAGGTGGTTGCTGCTGTTGCTCTCAGTCCCAACCTGGTCGAAGGCGATCTGAGAGAATTGGCCGTCGAACTGACCGAATCTGCGGTTCGCGCCTTGGAAGTCGAGCGCGTCAGCGTCTGGCTCTTTGAGGAGGATGAAACGAAGTTGGTCTGCCTGGACCTGTTCCAAGCCTCTGCGCGCACACATTCCTCAGAGATGGTGTTGCATGAATCCGACTTCCAGAGCGAGTTCGATGCCCTCAAGACCGGCAAGTATGTGGCCGCTCATGACCCCATGACCGATCCGCGCACGGTTGGGTATGTGACCGACTATCTGAAACCCAACCGCATCACCTCCATGCTGGATGCAGTGATTCGCGCAGGAGGACGCAACCTGGGACTGATCTGCTTCGAACATGTGGACCGGCCGCATCATTGGGCAAACGATGAGATCAATTGTGCCTGTCAGTTGGCCGACCAGGTGGCACTGGCGCTTACTCATCGCGAGCGCAAGCAGGCAGAGGCGGAGTTGTTAAGGACGCGTGCACTATTGGATGCGGCATTTGATCAGTCGCCGGTGCCCATGGTGCTTGCGACATTTCCAGATATGATCCTCCGGTATGTCAACAACAATGCCGCTGACTTCCTCGGCCTTAATGCAGAGGATTACCGCATGAAGAGCCTGATGGAGATACCGGTAACCTGGAAGGAACTTAAGGCCGATGGTTCTGAATGGGGAATCGAGGAACAACTGACCGCAGCGCCGCTCCCCAGAGCTCTTGGCGGGCTTGAAACGAAGAACATGGAAATGCAGATAAAGCTGGCGGATGGGAGGATCAGATGGGAACTGGCCAGCGGTGCACCGGTTCGTGATCGGGAAGGGAACCTGATCGCTGGATTGCTCATTATGCAGGACATCACGGAGCACAAACAAGCAGAAGCCGAGCGGGAAAAGCTCCAAGGCCAGTTGAATCAGGCGCAAAAGATGGAATCGGTGGGCCGGCTGGCGGGGGGTGTGGCCCACGATTTCAACAACATGCTCGGGGCCATCCTGGGCTATTCGGAACTGGCACTGAAGTGCTCAGATCCCTCCCTGCTTCCAAACTACCTGCAGAAGATCCAGAAAGCAGCCGAGCGATCCGCCGATCTCACGCGCCAACTTCTGGCCTTTGCCCGCAAGCAGACCGTCGCCCCCAAAGTGCTCAATCTCAACGCGACGGTGGAGCCGATGCTCGATATGATACGCCGGCTCATCGGTGAGAACATCGAACTGCTGTGGAAACCCGGTGCGAATTCTGGGTCCGTCTTCATGGATCCGTCGCAGGTCGATCAAATCCTGGCCAATCTCTGCGTCAATGCGCGGGATGCCATTGCTGGAACGGGGAAGATCACGATCGCAACGAAGGACGCTGTCCTTGATGCGGAATTCTGCAACGGACATGCCGGCTTTGTCCCTGGTGAGTATGTGCTTCTGTCTGTAAGCGACGATGGTTCCGGCATGGATGCCGAGACGATCACCCATCTCTTCGAGCCGTTCTTTACGACGAAACATCTAGGAAAGGGGACGGGCCTGGGACTTGCGACCGTCTACGGTGCAGTGAGTCAGAACAATGGCTTCATCGATGTTACCAGCAAGCCGGGGGAGGGCACGACGTTTGACATTTATCTGCCCAGGCATGCGGGGAAAACCTTTCAGGATGAACCGGACGTTTCCCCCGATCACGTCCACAAGGGGCAGGAGACCATTCTTCTGGTCGAGGATGAAGCGGCGATTCTGGATATTTCGGTTGAGATGCTAGAAGCATCAGGATATCAGATCCTTGCTGCGAAGACACCGGGAGAAGCGATCCAGAAGGCACGGGAATATCCCGGCCGCATTCACCTGTTGGTCACCGATGTCATCATGCCCGAGATGAATGGACGGGATCTGGCAAAGAATATTCTGACGCTCTATCCAAGTCTCAGATGCCTGTTCATCTCCGGTTACACCGCCGATATCATCGCACATCACGGTGTCCTGGAGCCGGGAGTTCATTTCCTGCAGAAGCCGTTCACGAACAACAGCCTCGCAAAGAAGGTCCGCGAAGCGCTGGACGGGGAATGAAGGTTGATTGATTCCGTTGGAGCCGCCGATCTATCTACGATCACATCGA
>JBFYQI010000114.1:0-4427 GCA_041302875.1 Ignavibacteria bacterium | reverse complement strand
CTTCTCGCACATGCCTTCAGGCATCCCATCTCCGTGTTCCACCTCATTTCCCAGGCGAGCTTCGTCGTTCGCCGCATGTCGCTGTATTCGAGACCGGGATGCTTCGCTGCGTACTCGGGCGCCATGATCGCGGGAAGGAGATAGTCCCTGATGCACACGTCATAGTCAACCTGCCGGAGCTGACTCCCGGCCGTCTGGACGATCACAGTGTTCAGCGACGGAACGATTGTGATGCTTTGCCCACCCCAACCGCCTGCCTGGAACGCCTTCACGGGAGCGCCATCCACGAAGAACACAATGGGCCACCAGTGATTGAAGTATCTCGGGTACTCTCGCTCGAACCGCTGCATCGCGCTGTCGGTCCAGGCCTCGGGCAACACCCTTGCTCCGTTGAACTCCCCCCTCTTGAGAAAGAGCCACCCGAGCTTCGCCATATCACGGGGTACCATGAACAACCCATCCGAATGATCCCACCTGATGTTGGAGATTCCAAGGGGAGTGAAGATGTCTCTCTGGGCAGCCAGGAGGAAATGGTCCTTCGTGATCTTCTGAATGAGTGCTTCCAGCGCCTTGATACAGCCCGAGTTGTATACAAACCGCTCGCCAGGACGATACGCGAGGGGTCGTTCAAAGAGACTGCGGATCGGGTCCGGGCTGCGGTTCAGAATGCTGAGGTCGTTCAACGAATCGAAATACGTTACGGCATGCTCATTCCACCGCAGCCCAGTGGTCATCGTCACCAGATGATACAACGTGATGGCCGACTTCTCTCCGGTTCCAAGCAGGTCGCTGTACTCAGGAAACAATCGCGCGGCGGGGATGTGCAGACTATCGATCAGGCCACGCTCGATCATAATGCCGATAAGCGCCTCAGGGATGATCTTTGCTGTCGATGCCATGCGATGCGGCTTGTCGCGATGGAAGCCGTGGAAGTATTCGTCAAGAAGGATCCTCCCGTCCTTGATCACCACCACACTGTGCAGGTTGGGAAAGTCCCCCGCAAGCACGCGTTGCATGAGGGCCCTGATCTTGCTGGTGTCTATTCCTTCGGTATGCGCATCCGCGACGGGCCATGCATCATCGCCTTTCTCAGGTGTCTTGTAGTGATAATCGAAAACTCTCTCGCCACTCCTTCCCAAGCGCGGGACCATGTTATCGAGGAGGAAGCGAGGGTCGGAGCTCCTTCGTCTCAGCGTGAGCGGGATCCACATGCTCGTAGTCCCGTAGCGTCCTCGAAGGAAGTCCTTGTCGAGCGTCCCCTCGAATACGGCATCATACAGCCCGATCTTGATGACGACGCGAGAGCCTTGCAGGCTTGCGGATGCGACGGGGATATCGTTCAGGCCGTAGTCCGGGCTGTGGTGGGAGACCGAAAGCGTGCCATCGTGGTTTGCGTCGATCACGTAGACGAGCCGGCTGTCTTGACCAAAGTAGTGGAGCGTTCCCTCCCAGACGCCGGCGACGTCGGAGGGTTTGAGCGGTGATTGTGCAATCGCAAGCTGCACCGCGAGGGTTATCAGGGCAAGCAATAGCATCAGATGCTTCGTGGCGGAATTCATTTCCCATCCTTCCCAAAGAGCCGCTTCGCCTCGTCCTGCAGTGTCTCCGCCGGGGTGAAATCGATCGTGTGCGGACGATACCTCGACGTATCAACAGCTCCATCGAGGAAGAACCGCTCTGCGAGGTGATCGATCGCTCCCCGCTGAAGCTTGAACACATCCATGTGTCCCATCGCCGGGATTACCACCATGTCGCCGTTCGGGAAAAAATTCATTGCCTCCTTCATATTCGAGGGAGGGCTGGAGAAATCCAGCTGTCCGTTGACGACGAGGGTCCGTGCTCGAACGGTGTCGAGTCGCTGATAGTAGGCCGGGATTTCCGCGATCGGCCATCCGCCGCCGGATATGGCGGTCCACCAGAGCTTTGCGGAGGGAGAGCCGAGAATCGTCCCGGGAGGGTCCATCTCCCGTTCGTAGTCTCGCGTGCGATCAATGCCGCCGCTCGCAAGCTTGGAGAGAAAATCTCCCCAATACTGTCGCGATGTGTCCTGAACGGTCTGGTCGTATCCAAGGACGAGCAGCGCGAGGCCGCTTGGATCTCCCTGTTCGGCAGCCACGAAGGCGTCAAAGACTGCGGCAGCGGATTCCGTTTCGTATAGACTGAAAAATGTCGCCAGCCGGACCTTGGCCGGATCGATGAGGATGTCATTCCATGTCGTTGGGAGGCTCTTGAGGACCGATGCGATCGTCTTCATGATGTCCCTGCTGCGCGAGACCGCCTCCTGGTCCCTCTTCCACAGCGCGTTGTATTCCCCGAGCATTTCCGAGATCACGTCCGGCTCCCATAATCGATCGAACCGCATTCCTCTACTGCTCGCGCCAACCATCAGATTCCGTTTTACGATGTTCGGATAGCGCAGGCAGTAGAGATAGGCGACCTGCGTTCCATAGCTTGTCGAGAAGAGATCGATGTGTTCGTAGCCGAGAGCCTTGCGCACGATCTCGATGTCCTCGACAACCTCAAGCATCGTGTAGCCGTCAACATCAATCCCGCTCTGAACAAGGCTGTCGTAGGAATGACGGACAAGCGCACGGAATTCCATCAGTGCATCGTGCGAAAGGGGATTCGCTCGCGTCATCGCGACCCCGATCTCCGGACATTTCAACTTGACCTCTCCGTCGACACCGCGATACCCGACGTTGACGACATCGTTCTTCGCGTAGAAGACATCGGGCATTTCTCGCCAGAGGTTGCTCTTTCCCGGACCGCCGCCCAGGATGAAGATCGGCGGTGCTGTGGAGTCCCCTCGGGCGTGGTGACGGATGAATGGCAGGGACAAGCGTCGTGAGGCCGAATGCCTTCGATTCTCGGGAACAGCGATCAGACCGAAATCGGCTTGGTGCTTATAGAGTTGTCCGGATTTCAGGAGAATCGTGCCGGGTATTTTTGACTTCAAAAGCGCGGCATCGGGAAACGGCGGCTCTTGTGCGCTGAGGAGGTGGAGTGAAAGGAGAGGCAGGATGAAAACCGAACGGCATGCACGCATCGCAAGCACTCCCCGATACGGTGGCGGACTGCGAGGTTGCTGGTGGTGAAGCAATAATATGGGATTGAGGAAGGGGAGAAGCAAGGGGGGGAATGAGGATTGATGATTATTGATTATTGATTGTTGATTGATGATTGTTGATTGGGGATTGTTGAATGGTGAATCGGGAATTGCTATCTTCGCATCATGTTGTTGCGCCGCTCCTCGTCGGCGCCAGCAGGATGCAGTTCACCAACTCATGGAACTTACCATGCCTCCTTCACCTCTGATCCCAACTCCCGACACGATCCCTGCGCCTGCATGGGTCTTTCATGTCCTTGATGTGGCGCTGTTCCTGCTGCATATCACCGTCATCAATGTGTTGGTGGGAGGGAGCCTGTTGTTCCTGTACTCCCGCTTGACGAAGCGCGAGCATCCAAACGCGGCCTTGGAACCGCTCTCCAAGAAACTCCCGGTGGCCTTCGCACTGGGGATCAACCTGGGCGTCGCGCCGCTCCTCTTTCTGCAGGTCATCTGGGGACATCTCTTCTATTCCAGTTCGATTCTGCTCGGCGTCTTCTGGATCCTCGTGATCCCTCTCGTGATTCTCGCATACTATGGAACATACATCCATGCGAAGTCGGCAGGGAATTTCACGGCGCTGCTCGGGATCGGGATGGCATCGCTGGTCCTGCTGTATGTCGGCTTTATCTTCGTGAACAATATCCTTCTCATGATGCAGCCAAAGGAATGGACGGCGTACTTCGGCAACCGCAACGGAACGATCCTTCTGCTCTCGGACCCGACGCTCATCCCGCGCTATCTCCATTACATCGTCGCTTCCGTCGCGATCGCGGGATTGTTCCTGTCGACGGTGTGGACGATCCGGAAGGGGAAGCAGGTCGAGGGAGCGGATGAACAGATTGGCAAAGGCCTCAAGATCTTCGGATATGCGACGGTGGTGCAGGCGGCGGTCGGGCTTTGGTTTCTGATGGCGCTGGAGCGGGAGATGATGCTCCAGTTCATGGGGGGCGACCCGTGGGCGACGGCATTCTTCGGGATCGGATTCCTCAGCGGACTCGGTGCGATCGCAACAGCCTTCGGAGGGAAATTCCGGCCGACGGTCATCATGACCATCATCACGATGGTCGCGATGGTCATCACGCGCGATCAGCTCCGCGCCATGTATCTCAGCGGTTCGTTCGATCCGTCATCGTTGACGGTGAATCCGCAGTATGGAGTCCTCGTCCTCTTTCTTGTCATTCTCGTCCTCGGCCTCGCGAGCGTCGTCTGGATGCTGCGTGCCGGATTCCGAACTGATGCCGGGAGGGCCGCGTCATGAACTATCCGATCTGGGATTTGACGACCATCGGCGGCGGCTCGCTCATCGCGCTCATCGCCA
>JBFYQI010000324.1:0-4074 GCA_041302875.1 Ignavibacteria bacterium | reverse complement strand
ACCGGGATCGCCTGATACTCCCTTCGCAAAATGGGGTCGAGTCTGAATGCGTCTCCGTCGTTCGGCGTCAGGATCTCCAGGCGTTGCGCCGTCAGCCGCTCCCCCGGTCCTCGCCCTAGCTGCGCACCCGGTGGCGGCTGAGGGATGCGTTGCTCCTCAACCCACGTACGGTATTCCTCCGGATATACCTGATACACGCGTTCAACCTCGATCCCTTCGTCATCGACGATTCGATACGTGCGATGTATGCCGCACTCCGCCCGCGGTCGCGCGTCCGTTGTCGTCCACTCCTTCGTCAGCGTGTTGCAGGCCGGACCCGGCAGGGCACCGGACATCGCACATACCGTAACGCGCTGAACACCCTGCGGTGCTTTGGGGGCGTCGGATGATCCCCCCAACACCTCCTGCACGTGCGTGATCACGTCCGTGAAGATCGTTCCCGCTCCCGTTACCCCCGAAACGCCGCGCATGGGAGCTCCGTCGAAGTTGCCAACCCAGACTCCGACCGTGTGCGACGTGGTATAGCCGATCGTCCAGTTGTCGCGGTAATCTTTCGTCGTCCCCGTTTTCACCGCACACCAGAATGGAAACCGGAACGCGTTGCCGAATGCAGGACGTCGAGCCGCGGGATCGGAAAGAATATCCGAGACCAGAAAGGCGGCGCGTTCATCGAAGATCTCGCGCACTCCGGTCGGCGGGACATCCCACTCCCCCGCCGCATGCAGCCGCACGTGTTCGATCAGCGCGGTCTGCTTCCACGTTCCCCCGCGAGCCAGGGATGCGTATGCGTTGGTCAACTCGAGCAAGCGGACGTCCGCATTGCCGAGCGTCAGGCCGAAGCCGTAATGCGACGCGGGCTCTGTGAGGGTCGTGAAGCCGGCCTCGATGAGCTTCGACTTGAGGCGATCCTTTCCGATCCGCCGCACCAATCGCACGGCCGGGATGTTGTAAGAACATGCGAGGGCCGTGCGGAGCCGTACCGGCCCATGATACTGTCGGTCATAGTTCTCAGGGACGTAATCCCCGTCTGCATCCTCCACCGCAAGCGGAACATCCGCCACAATGTCTGCCGGGTGCATGCCCGATTCGAACGCCAGCGCATACGTGAACGGCTTCAGCGCCGAACCGGGCTGACGCAGCGCCACCGCCCCGTTGACCTGCCCGCTGATCGCGTCGTCGAAGAAGTCTGCGGACCCAATGAGGGCCCGGATCGCTCCCGTCGCATTCTCGATCACGACGACGGCTGCATTCGTGACGTTGCGGTCTGTTAATTGACGCAGCGCATTGCGGACGATCTGCTCGAGCGCGGACTGCAGCGGTGCGTCGATCGTCATCCGCACAACGGCGAGCGAGGAGGTCTCCCGCAATTCTGCGATCGCCATCTGGACGGCATGCGGCGCCTTGAACGCCACCGCGGGAGAGACGATGTTCAGCGGCTGGATAACGGCACGGTCGTATTCTTCCTGCGTGATCATTGATTCATCCCGCATGCGACGGAGCACGAGCCGCTGCCGCTCGCGGGCCGCTGTGTCGTTGCGATACGGATTGAGCGTGGTGGGTGCGTTGGGAAGAGCCGCTAGAAAGGCCGCCTCAGCCAGGGAAAGCGATGACGCCGACTTATCGAAGTACTGTTTTGCGGCCGCCTCGATGCCGAAAAGCTGGTTTCCAAACGGCGCGCGATTGAGATACTGTTCGAGGATCTCGTCCTTGGTCAACGTCCGCTCGATCCTCAACGCATACCAGGCTTCCCGGAGTTTTCCCCCGAACGTCCGCGGAATCGGCACGATCCTGCGCGCTGCTTGCTGTGTGAGCGTCGAGCCGCCGGAGCGGACCCGGAAGGAAATCAGGTTGGTCCAGACCGCACGGGCGACCGAGAGGGGATCGATCCCCACGTGGCTCCGGAACCGGTGGTCCTCGATGGCAACCACGGCGAGCCGCATTTCCGGTGCGATCTCGTGCAACGGTTTCCAGACGCCGCGCCCCTGCTCATCATTCAAGAGGGTCCGCAACGGGATCCCTCGTCGGTCCTCGACGCGCACGGATGCGACCGAGACGGGAGCGAACAGTTCCTGCGGTAGCGGGATGAGTATCGAGACCGTGAGAACGACAAGCGCCAGCAAGATGCCGGCGCCTGTGAGCCGTTTCAACGTCTTACTGAGGTCTGCCTTCGTCATTCGATGCGGAGTTTCCCTGACATGCCTTGTCCAAACACCTCTGGTTCGTACATCCCCTCCGCGTGCACGCCCGGGTGACCGAAGTTGCCAATTCCCGTCGCGCGAACCATGTACGTGATCGAATGAACGCCCGCGGGGAGATAGTCGGCAAAGAACAACGCCTTGTCGTCGTTGAATTCCCGGTGGCGGAACGGATTCCTCCACCACCATTCATCGCCTCCCTGTTCATCGGGCGGCATCGTTGCTTCGGTTCGGAAGGATGCTTGCACGATCTCGAATCCTGCGGGGACCGGATCTTCGACGACGATGAAACTCCGGTCCTGTGCCGTCGCGACCGTCAGACGGATGCGGACAACCGCTCCGCTCTTGACGATGTCCGTCCCGGACTTGTCGCGGCTTGCTGACTCCAATTCCCGCGTCACCGTGATCCCTTCCTCGCGGACCGCCGCTTCCGCTTTCGGGTAGTACTGCATTCGGACGCCGTAGTACAATCGCCCGGGACCGGTCTTGATGACGTCGATCGGATAATTCACGCCGAGTTGGAGTTCTCCGATCGGGAGGGACTTCCGCGCTGTCGTCAGTGAACGTCCTTCGAATGTCGCCTGGAGAGCCGTTCCCCCCGCAAGCTGCAGCTCTGCGGTGAATCGCGGTTCTTCCTTTTCGTATGCGCGGAAGTACGCCGCGAGCGCATCGACAACGTAGAGGTTCTCCTGCGTCGTCCTCCAACATCCCTTGCGACGGGCTTCGAGCAGCCAGCGGACCAGTTTCGGGAAGATGGCATTCTCCGGCTGGGATTCCACAAGCGCGTGCAGGATCAATGCGGTCGTCCGGGTGTTCGAATGGAATGCCCAGTACATGCCGCGTGTTTGCGATTCCTCGAAGTGCGCGGTGGTCGGCGCAACCTTGGCCTTGTTCATGAGGTCCCGCACAAGCTCGTCGATCATCGCGCGATTCCCCTTTGCCGCATGAAGCGCGCGGAGCAGGTAGGCGCGTGCGAAGAGCGGCATCTGCTCCCGTTCGCGGTACATCCGTTCCATGTGTCCGAAGTCGGGTGATCCTTTCACCGCCAACGCGTAGACCGCAAAGGCGTGCGTGCAGTACCAGACCTCCTTTGAATAGAGCGTCGAATGGTAACGCCCATCCAAGACGTCGCGCAGATAGCGGTAACCCTCTTCCAGCACGCGATCACTCACGGCATACCCGTTCTGCTTCGCGCGGATGAGCGCGTACATCGTGAACGCCGAAAGATATGGCCATGTCTCGTCGGTGTTCTTCCAGTATGCGAAACCTCCGTCCCATCGCTGAAATTGCGGGATCTCATCGAGCATGCGCTCGACCACCTGCCGATAGTCCTTCCCCTTCAGCGGTTCAAGCTTGAAGGCTTCCACGAGTTCCCGCGCCGCGATCAGCGGAAGCACGCGTGAAACGCGTTGTTCGAGACATCCATACGGATAGTCGAAGAGATACGACACACCGCCGGCGAGGCCAACCATCGCCGTGGAAGCGGCCGTGAATTCGACCGATCCGATATCGCGATGGATATCACGCGGGATCTGCAGCTGCTCCCGTTTGCGTGCATCGACCGTCGATTCGTACAGCGCCACGGTTTCCCTTGTGCGCGGCACGATGACTGGGATCTTCCACTGCAGGCCGTCTGCATCGTCCTCACTCGTCGCTCGAAATGTGAACACCGCGGTCCCGACACGCTCGGCGGCCAACGCGCTTCGGACCTCGCGTGATTCTCCCGGCGCCAGCGCGAACGTCACGGTATCCTTTCCGCGCGCCGAAAGCCCTTCGACCTTCGTCACCAGCGTCACCTTCGTCCGTTTGTTCGCATGATTGATGGCGACGACGCCCCCTTCGAACGAATCCCCGACACGCACGAAGCGCGGGAGCGATG
>JBFYQI010000092.1:0-4750 GCA_041302875.1 Ignavibacteria bacterium | reverse complement strand
AGTTGAAGCAACGATCTCCAGAACGCATCACGGGCGTTTCACGGCTTTCGACAGAGTCGACCTACCGGAAGAGCATTCTCCCGCATGGTATCCGCGTTGTCACCGAGACCATTCCCCACGTTCGCTCAGCATCGGTCGGCATCTGGATCGATGCCGGATCGCGCGATGAGCGCCCTGAACTGAGCGGCATCTCACATTTCATTGAGCACATGGTGTTCAAGGGAACGAAACGCCGTTCGGTCCGCGAGATCGCACAGAGCATCGAGTCTGTCGGCGGATATCTCAACGCGTTCACCGGCAAGGAACACACCTGCTACTACGCTCGCATCCTCGACGAACATATTGACCTCGCCCTGGATGTGCTCGCGGACATGGTTCTCCAAGCCTCGTTTCCGGCGGGGGAATTGGAGAAGGAAAAGGGAGTCGTCATCGAGGAACTCAAGCAGACCGAGGACGACCCCGATGACATCATCCACGACTATTTCGAGAAGGAACTGTTCGGTTCGCATCCGCTGGGGTCACCCGTCATCGGCACCGAGCAGTCGTTGCGGCGGCTTTCGCGCAAGAACCTGATTGACTATCGAAATCATGCGTACGCGGCTGAGCGGATCGTTGTCGCCGCAGCGGGGAATCTGACGCATGCGCACATCGTCGAGACCGTCGAACAGATCCTCGCTCCTCGCTCGTTTCCCCGCGCACGTTCGAACGATCCACGGATCGGGCGCTCTGCGCCTCAACCGTTTGGGAGAACATTCGAGAAGGAGTATCCCCGCTCGATCCAGCAGGCGCATGTCGTACTGGGAACGGTCGGCTACAGCGTGCAGGATGAAGAGCGGTTCCCGCTCATGGTGCTGAATACGCTTCTCGGAGATGGCATGAGCTCGCGGCTGTTCCAGAATATCCGCGAGAAGTACGGATTTGCCTACACGGTCTACAGTTTCGCAAACCTGCTGTCCGACAGCGGCACGGTCGGTGCGTACGTCGGCACCGACAAAGCACATATCCGAAAATGCATCGACCTCGTTTGGAAGGAATTCGATGCTGTGCGCCGGAAGCCGGTGTCCGTCCGCGAGATCGAACGGACCAAGACGCAGTTGAAGGGGAATATGATGCTGAGTCTGGAGAACATCCCGAACAGGATGATCCGGCTCGGCAGTTCGGAATTGTATTACGGCGAGTTGGCCTCGCTCGATTCGATCATCCAGAAGATCGATGCGGTCACGCCTGAGCGCGTGCACGCCATCGCGCAGGCCTTGCTCCAGGAAGAGCGGTTCTGCACCGTCGTCTTCCGGCCGAACGGCAAGGCCGCCGTCCATGAGGAGTGAACATGTCACACCCTGACGTTGCCCTACAGCAGAAGACCGTATCGATTTCCAGGCGCGGACGCGAAGTCCAGGGCTCGCCCATCCGAAAGCTGGCATCGTTGGCCGAAGCCCGCAAGAAGAACGGCACCCGCGTGTATCATCTGAACATCGGACAGCCTGACCTTCCGACCCCCCGAGCCGTGTTCGACGCAATTCAGGGGCTCGACCTGAAGACGCTCGCGTATGCCCCGTCGAACGGACTGCCGCCGGCCCTCACGGCATGGAAGAAGTATTTCGCCCATCACGGGATGACGTATGACGAGCGCGAACTGATCGTCACCGCCGGCGGATCCGAGGCCATCGTGTTTGCAATGGAAGCCGTCTGCGACCCGGGGGATGAGGTCATCGTGTTCGAGCCGTTCTACACGAACTACAACGGATTTGCGACGATCGCGGACGTGAAGCTGAAGCCGATCCTCCTTACGATCGAGAACGGATTCCATCTTCCGAGCGAGCAGGAGATCGAGAAGATGATCACGCCGCGAACGCGGGCGATCCTCTTCTGCAATCCCTCCAATCCCACAGGCACTGTTTACACGCGCGAAGAGCTCCAGCGGCTCGCCAACATCGCTGCGCGACACGGTCTCTTCATCCTCTCAGATGAGGTCTATCGTGAGTTTGCATACGAGGGCGAAGTGACGAGTATCACTTCGTTTCCCGAGATCCGTGATCGGGTCATCGTGCTGGACAGCTGCTCGAAGCGGTTCAACGTCTGCGGCGCACGCATCGGCGTTCTTGCAAGCCACAACCACGAGGTGGTAAGCACGGTGCTGAAATTCGGACAGGCGAGATTGTCTGTGGCAACCATCGAACAACTCGCGGTCGCTCCGCTCTTGAGCGATCCGGAGCCGTACACCGCGCCGATCGTCGAGGAATTCCGCCGCCGGCGCGATGCAGTCTATGAAGGCCTGGCAAAGATCCCCGGCGTGACGTTCTACAAGCCCGAGGGGGCCTTCTACATCGTCATCGGCTTGCCGGTGAAGGATTCGGAGCACTTTGCGAAGTGGCTGATCGAAGAATACTCGTTTGAGAATGAGACCGTCCTTCTCGCGCCAGCACAGGGTTTTTACGCGACGCCAGGGAAGGGGATGAACGAAGTGCGGCTTGCGTTCATGCTGAACATCGACGACCTGCACAAGTCCCTCCGCATTCTCGCGGCCGCGCTCGAAACGTACCAGAAGAAGTTTTGAACACCGGAGCACCGAAGAGTCATGGCGAAGATCACCATTGACGGAAAAGAATTCGACGTCGATCCCAAGCTCACCGTCATTCAGGCGGCGGCCGAGAACGGGATCGAGATCCCGCATTTTTGCTGGCACCCGAAACTGTCCGTGTCGGGGAACTGCCGCATGTGTCTGGTCGAGATCGAGAAGATGCCGAAGCTCGCCATCGCCTGCTCGACGCAGGTGAGCGATGGAATGGTCGTCCGGACGGACAGCGACCGCGTCGTAAAGGCGCGCAACGCCGTTATGGAGTTCCTCCTGATCAACCACCCGCTCGATTGTCCCACCTGCGACGAGGCGGGGGAGTGCAAGCTGCAGGACTACGCCTACAAGTACAGCATCGGAGAGAGCCGCTTCACGGAGGACAAGGTCCACAAGCCGAAGCGGGTCGAGCTCGGACCACGAGTGATGCTGGACGATGAGCGATGCATCATGTGCTCCCGCTGCATCCGGTTCGCCGATGAGGTGGCACACCAGCCTGCGTTGACATTCACCGAGCGCGGAACGCATGTGGTGCTGACCACCTTTCCGGGACAGCAATTCGACTCTCCGTATTCGATGAACGTGATCGACCTGTGCCCGGTCGGCGCGCTCACCAGCCGCGACTTCCGGTTCAAGTCCCGCGTTTGGGAGATGTCCTCGACCGACAGCGTCTGCATCGGATGCGCACGCGGCTGCAACACGCAGGTGTGGGTGCGCAACAACGAGATCCTCCGCCTGACTCCCAAGCAGAACGACGAGGTGAATGGTCCGTGGATGTGCGATCACGGCCGGCTTGATTCTTTCCGACACGTCAACAGCGATGCGCGGCTCAACGGACCGCTTCTGAAAAAGGACAACGCCTTCGTCGAGGTCGGATGGGACGAAGCCCTCTCACGCATCGTCTCCGAACTGCGAACGTATCGGAAGAACGAGATCGCGGCGATCGGTTCATCATACGCCACCAACGAAGACAACTACATCTTTGCGAAGTTCATGCGCGACGTCGTGGGTGCGAAGCATTTCGCGCTTGCGGAACACGTCAAGCCTGGCGACCAGGATGAGCTTCTCATCCGCGCGGACAAGACACCGAATGCCGCCGGCGCACAACTGATGGGATTCGCGCCGCACGCGCTCGCCTCCATGCTCGAGGGGATCAAGAACGGCGCGATCAAGGCGCTCTACGTCCTCGAGGACAACATTGCGGCCGATCCCGCCGTGGCGGACATTCTCGCCGAGCTGGACCTGCTCATCGTCCATTCGTGCGTCCGAAACGAGACGACCGAGTTGGCACATGTCGTCCTCTCCAGCGCGACGTTCGCGGAAAAGAATGGAACGTACACGAACTTCCAAGGTCGCGTTCAGCGCATCCGTCCTGCCGTGACGACGGTGGATTCGGAGCGAGCGCTCGACGGATTTTCCATGAGCCGCTGGGACAAATTCGCCGCGCATAACGACCGCTGGGGAAAAGGCCCGCGCCGAGACGCCCGTTCTTCCTGGCGCATCATTGCGGCCGTCTCCGGCGTCATGGGGACGAAGATGAAGTATGCCGCCAGCGACGAGATCTTCAAGGAACTGGCAGAGAAGATCCCCGCATTTCGGGGGCTGAGTTATCTGAAGCTCGGCTCGACCGGTGCCATGACCTCTGCCGGCGCTCCTGCGGCCGTGCCCACCCCAGCGCATTCGTGACGCGAGAACCAGACCCTGTATGGACACACTCGACATTCTCATCACGCTCGGCAAGATCGTCGCCATCTTCGGATTCCTCATTCTTGGCGCGGCCATTTCCGTCTATCTCGAACGCCGCGTGAGCGCGTTCATCCAGGACCGCGTTGGTCCAAATCGGGTCGGACCGTTTGGCCTTCTTCAACCGTTCGCCGATGTCTTGAAGCTGGTGATGAAGGAAGACATCGTTCCGAAGAATGCATATCCCTTCATCCACAATCTCGCTCCCATCCTGGCGATCGCCATTGCGCTGACGACGTTCGCCGTTGTGCCGTTCGGCAATACGATCGAACTCTTCGGACGCCAGGTGAAACTGATGGTCGCCGACGTGAACATCGGCCTGCTCTACGTCCTCGCGATGACATCGGTCGGCGTGTATGGCATCAGCCTTGCCGGGTGGTCCTCGAACAACAAGTATTCGCTCCTCGGGGGACTGCGCTCCTCGGCGCAGATGATCAG
>JBFYQI010000089.1:0-2679 GCA_041302875.1 Ignavibacteria bacterium | reverse complement strand
CCTTCGTCCGCCTGCACCAGCGAGTTGTACTTGCCGATCGCCCACGAACCGATGATCAGGGCGAGGAGGACAAGTCCTCCGACGATGCCGATTGCAACCTTTGCTCCAGTACTCATGGGCCTTTCCTTGGTATTGTTCAACCACTTGAACTTGATAGTACCAAATCTTCCATGGAAATACAACCCGCCCGGTTTTGCAGGGCGCCCAACATCTCCCTATATTGTCGGCATGAGAACCTATCTTCGCTCCAAGATCCACAAGGCGACCGTCACGGAGGCCGATCTGCACTACGTCGGTTCGATCACCATTGATGAAGCGTTGATGGACCTGGCCGATCTGGCCGAGTACGAGAAGGTGATGGTGGTGGACAACAGGAACGGCAACCGGCTGGAAACGTACGTTATTCGCGGTGCGCGGGATTCAGGGGTTGTGGCGATGAACGGTGCGGCGGCTCATTTGATCCACAAGGGGGACGAAGTGATCATCATGGCGTTCCAGACCACGGACCATCCGAAGAAGCCGATCAACATTCTGGTCGATGCACAGAACCGATTCGTCCGGTATTTGAAAGAGACTGCGGAGATGAGGGATGTGGATGGGTGTTAGGAAACGACCTGGTGAATTGTTGATTTCGTGATCATTGATTGATGATTGTCCAACGTGCATTGCGCGTCATCGGTCGCTGAGCAGCGAGCGGGCAATGACGATCTTCTGTATCTCTGATGTCCCCTCGTAGATCTCCGTGATCTTCGCATCCCGCAAGTAACGCTCCACCTTGTACTCCCGGATGTAACCGTAGCCTCCATGGATCTGGATGGCTTCCAATGCGGCGTCGACGGCCGTCTTTGATGCGTGCAGTTTCGCCATCGCGGCGGCGGGGCCGTATGCGGCATGCTGGTCCTTCAGCGCGGCCGCGCGAAGCGTCAGCAAACGTGCGGCATCAATGGCGGTCGCCATGTCCGCAAGTTTGAATTGGATGGCCTGCAGATCAGCGATGGGCTTGTCGAACGCTTTTCGCTCTTTGCTGTATGCCGTGGCCGCCTCCAGAGAAGCCTGCGCGATGCCGAGGGCCTGCGAGGCGATGCCAATGCGCCCGCCGTCGAGCGTCTTTAGGGCGAACTTGATCCCGAATCCCTCTTCGCCAATACGGTTGACCGCAGGAACGCGAACATCCTGAAATCCGAGTGAGACGGTATCGGAACTCCGGATGCCGAGCTTTCGCTCCTTTTTTCCAATGGAGAGTCCGGGCATCCCCTTCTCCACGATGAACGCACTCACCCCCTTCGTCCCCTTCGAACGATCCGTCGTGGCGATCACCAGGCACACGTCCGCATTCGCGCCGTTCGTGATCCAGTTCTTTGTGCCGTTCAGGAGATATCCGTCCCCATCCTTCACCGCCGTCGTTCGTTGATTGGTCGCATCGCTTCCCGCCTCCGGTTCGGACAGGCAGAACGCACCGAGCTTCTTCCCTGAGGCGAGCTCGCGCAGGTAGCGTTCCTTCTGGTCATCCGTACCGAAGGTCTCCAGTCCCCAGCAAACCAGCGAGTTGTTCACCGACATGATCACACCCGCCGAGGCATCGACCTTCGAGATCTCCTCCATGGCAAGCACATACGCGATCGTATCCAAACCCGCACCGCCCCACTGCTCGGAGACCATCATGCCCATGAACCCCAGTTCTCCCATCTTCTTCACCGCTTCGTACGGGAATTCCTCACGTTCGTCGCGCTCATCCGCGGTCGGGGCAAGCTCCTCCTGCGCAAACTTGCGGGCCATATCTCTGATCATGAGCTGCGTTTCATTGAACGTGAAATCCATGCGTCCCTCCTTTAACCGTGTCTACTTCGTCTGCGTGTAGTCGTAGAATCCCTTGCCGCTCTTGCGCCCGAGGTGTCCCGCCGCGACCATCTTCCTCAACAGCGGACAGGGGCGATACTTGTCGTCGCCCAGGCCGTCGTGGAGTACGTCCATGATGGAGAGACAGACATCCAGTCCGATGAAGTCCGCCAGCTGAAGCGGTCCCATGGGATGATTCATCCCGAGTTTCATCACCGTATCGATGGCTTCCGGAGCGGCAACCCCTTCCATCACGCAGAAGATCGCCTCGTTGAGCATCGGCATGAGCACGCGGTTCGAGATGAAGCCGGGATAATCGTTCACCTCGGCAGGGACCTTTTCCAATTGCTCGGCCACCTGCCGCACCACATCGAATGTCTCCTGCGACGTCGCGTGCCCGCGGATGATCTCCACCAACTTCATCACCGGCACCGGGTTCATGAAGTGCATGCCGACGACCTGCTTCGGCCGTTTTGTGACCGCGGCGAGTTCGGTGATGGGGATGCTCGAAGTGTTGCTTGCCAGGATGGCGTGCGGCTTGGTGAACTGATCGAGCGCGCGAAACAACTCTTTCTTGATCTCCGCCCGTTCGGTGACCGCTTCGACGACCAGGTCGGCAAGCGCAACCGCCTCCTTCAGATCAATCGCGAAAGTGATGCGTCCGAGCGTATCGGCTTTCTGCTGTTCCGTGAGCGTCCCTTTCTTCACTTGGCGGTCCAGATTCGCGGTGATGGTCGCTTTCGCCTTGTCGAGGAACTCTTGCTTGACATCGTTGAGCATCACAGAAAAACCGTACTGAGCGAAGGTGTGGGCGATGCCGTTGCCCATCGTCCCGGAGCCGAT
>JBFYQI010000085.1:0-3161 GCA_041302875.1 Ignavibacteria bacterium | reverse complement strand
TACGTCCTGGCAACGAAATCCTCAAGGTACCTGACCGCCGCCCGTTTCTTCGCATGCTCGACATTGATGCCGATGCCCACATTCGCCGTTCCCGGCCCCTTCGGGAAAACCCAGAGATACCCTCCGGGAGCGACTGCATCACCGAAATAGAAGTCCAGCGTATCTTGAGCAAGATCGATCCCGGCGATCGTCATCTGCGCGCAGCTTTCCATGTCTCGGATATGGCAGATCGTATCGATCCCCGCCCATTTCCCGACGCGGCTCTCGACGCCGTCGGCGCCGATGACGACCCGCGCTCCGATCTCCGTCGGCTGATCCTTGACAAGGGCCTTGACGCCGCAGGCATTCCCTTTCTCGTCACGCAGCAGATCGTAGACGTACGCCTTCGTCACGATCTCGGCTCCTTCCGCCGCAGCCCGTTTTCCGAGGGCATAATCGAACAGGCGGCGTTCCAGGACGTAGCCGACGCCGTCCAGATTGGGGACCACGGACAGACCGTTGGGGGCGACGAGTTTGAACTTCGACACCGTCGCCGCGATCCATTTCGGATCGGGTTCGATGAACTGAACGACCCCTTCATGACTCACCGCTTCGCCGCACCGAACCGGATAGCCGACATCGCGGTCTTTTTCGAGAACAAGAACGGACGCTCCGCCAGCAGCCGCATAACGAGCCGTCGTCGTTCCCGCAGGACCGGCACCAACAACGATGATATCGTAGGAAGGAAGCATGGAAGGACAGGAATCAGTATTCAGTTGTCAGTAGTCAGTGATCAGTAGGTGAAACCAAGGCATAAGTCAAAAGTCATATGATTTACTCTGTGCTCCAGGCTCTGTGCTCGAGGCTCATTGGCTCATAGGCTCATTCAAGAACTGTTTCTGCCGCTCCCCCACATCCACTCCTTCCCGGTGGAACTCGATCACCTCCCACGGGCAAGCCCAAACACATTTGCGGCAGTTGGTACAGCGTTCCTCGATAATGGAGATCCGCGATTCCAGCAATTCGATGGCATCCTCCGGGCAGACGCCAACACAGCAACCGCAGAAATCGCACTTGCCGGGAACGATTCGGATCATCAAAGTAGAACGAACCATGAGGGTATTGTTGATCTATGATTTCTGATTGTTGATAGCGAATCGATTCGCTTGTTCACTTGCTCACACGCACACATTCACACTCGCGCACCCACTCATTTCCCCTTGGTTTCCAAGTCCCGCAGCAATCTCATCAACTCTTGATGCCGATGGATGAACTCCATGGTGTCTTCGCCGGCATTCGCCGCAACACGGAGGGCATGCTGGTTCTCATCCATGGCTCGGCGGATCGACTTGCGCCGGAGGATCTGGACCGCGTCTGCTGCAATGCGCATCGGATCGGGCTCTTCGATCTCCTTCTCCATGGCCTGCCAACCGCGGCTTAATTCATAGCGGCTCATCAGGATGTCCGTCGCGAGATCCTTCAGCCCCTCGCCCTCTACGTGTGTAACGACGGATTGACTGTCGACCGTTCCCGTTGTCTCGTATTGTTCCAGTGCGAACTGCATAAGCGTTCGGACATGCGGGTCAGTCAATTCCTCGAATGGAACCTGTTCCCGGATGAACCGCAGCACATCCGGATTTCCTTCCAACGTCAACTTGAGCAGATCGCGCTCTTCCGCGGGCATTTCTCGCGGCATCGCCGGTGGCGGCTGTTGAGTGGACGTCTCCGCCGGCCGAGGCTCCCGGGTCAACGCGGGGGGAGCCGTGGTCGTTGAACGGGCTGTGCCGCGCAAACGCTCCAGCTCCCTGAATAGAACGCTCTCCGGAAGATCGAACCGCTGTGCAACATCCTTGACAAAGACCGTCCGCTTCAGCTCATCCGAAACCCTGGCGATCGAACCAACGATCGAACGAATCGCAGCGGTCTTTCCTTCCGGAGAATGGAACGTCGCGGTGTCCGCCAATCGTGCCGCTTTGTAGACGATGAACGAATCGGCGCGGTCGGCAAGCGTTCGGAATTCCGGTCCGCCCCGTTTCTGGACGTACGAATCGGGATCCTCTCCTGCGGGAAGCGTTACAATGCGGACGTCGAAACCGCGCTCCAATGCCAGGTCGATTCCGCGGAGCGTCGCATTCGAGCCCGCCGCATCAGCATCATAGACAAGCGTGATCGCATTCGTATAGCGATTCAGGACGTGCAGCTGCTCTTCGGTCAGCGCAGTGCCGCTGGAGGCAACGACATTGCGGACGCCGGCTTGATGCAGAGAGATGAGGTCGGCATATCCTTCCACCATGAATGCGTTCTCCTCCTGCCGGATCGCATCCTTGGCGTGGAATAACCCGTACAGCACGCGGCTCTTGTTGTAGATGAGCGTCTCTGGTGAATTAATGTACTTCCCCTGAATGGGATCATCTTCACGCATCTTCCGGGCGCCGAATCCCAGAACCCGCCCCGACGTCCAGATGATGGGGAACATCGCGCGTCCGCGGAAATAGTCGTACAACGATCCATCCTCCCGCGTCCGGGCAAGACCTGTCTTCAGCAACTCATCCTTGGAGAATCCTTCGGACAGTGCCTTCTGGACGAATGAATCCCAGGTGTTGAGCGAATACCCAAGACCGAACGATCGAATGGTTTCGTCGGTGAACCCCCGTTTGTGGAAGTAGGCGAGCGCCTCTTTCCCTTCTTCCGATGAAGAGAGGTGGTCATGAAACAACCGCGCCGCGAACCGTGTTACAGAATAGAGCCGCTCTGCTTCCGTCTCCTCGGGCGTCGGCGTCCGGCCTTCCTCGGGAATCGTGATGCCCGCCCGCTCCGCCAGTGAGCGCACCGCCTCCGCAAAGGAGACCTTCTCGGTTTCCATCACATACGTGAACACATTTCCCCCCTTGCCGCATCCGAAACAGTGATACATCTGCTTCTCTGCGCTCACCGTGAAGGACGGAGTCTTCTCGGTATGGAAGGGGCACAATCCGAGAAAGTTCTTCCCCCGTTTCTTGAGTCGAACGGCGGCTCCGATGATGTCGACGATATCCGACGCCGCGCGAACATCATCGATGATGTGGTCGGGAATACGCATGCGGAGCGCAATTTACCCAATTATCGAAGCAGGAGCAAGGAAGGCGAAACCTTGCTTTCCCACCCATTCTTCTTTACACTGACTGAAATCCAAAGAGAGCCTT
>JBFYQI010000060.1:0-2824 GCA_041302875.1 Ignavibacteria bacterium | reverse complement strand
AGCTCGGCTATATGTTCCTGGCGATGGGGGTCGCGGCGTTCGGTGCAGGCATCTTCCATCTCATGACCCATGCATTCTTCAAGGCGCTTCTCTTCCTCGGCTCGGGCGCCGTCATCCACGGGATGCACGACGAGCAGGATATTCAGAAGATGGGGGGATTGAAGAAGTACATGCCGGCCACGTATCGGACGTTCCTCATTGGTGCCATCGCGATTTCGGGCATCCCGCCACTGGCCGGATTCTTCAGCAAGGACGAGATCCTCTGGAAGGTGTACAGCAGCGAGTTCGGATCGCCGCTCCTGTGGGGTGTCGCGGTTTTGGGGGCCGCCATGACCGCCTTCTACATGTTCCGCCTCGTGATCCTGACGTTCGAGGGGAAAGAACGTTTCGACCATCATCACCTCCATCCGCACGAAGCTCCCAAGTCGATGACCCTGCCGTTGATGATCCTTGCGGGACTTTCGATCGCCGGCGGATGGCTGGGAATTCCGGCAAGTCTGTTTGGCGGGAATTGGCTCGAGCATTGGCTGGAACCGGTCTTCGCTCCGGCGAACCGGAAACTCCTTCTCGGTGGTCACGACATCCATGCGATCGAATACCTCCTGATGTTCCTGTCCGTCGCCGTCGCTGCTGCCGGCATCTACGGCGCTTGGATGGTCTACCGGAAGCGCACCGAGATCGCGGAACGGCTCGCAATCCGCTTCCGAACGCTGTATCGCGTGTTGTTCAACAAGTATTATGTGGATGAAGTATATGACGCGGCGGTCGTCAATCCGATCGTGAAGGTGTCCAACGACTATCTGTGGCAGGGGTTCGATGTGGCCGTGATCGATGGCGCTGTCAACGGTTCTGCATCGCTCGTCGGCCGACTTGCACAGGTTCTGCGGCGGCTCCAGACGGGAGTGGCGCAGACGTACACGATCGCCTTTGTCGCTGGCATTCTTTTCGTCATCACCTGGCTTCTCGTTCAGTAAGTTTCCGTGGGAATCGGTCCATGCATGAACTACCAATGCTCTCGCTGACAATCTTCCTCCCGCTCGCGGCGGCAGTCGTGGTCGCGTTCCTTCCGAAGGAACGGACGTCCCTCGTCAAGACCGTCGGCATTGCCGGCGCGCTCGCGACCTTCGTCGTGTCGCTTGTGCTTGCGAGTTTCTTCGATGGCGCAGCGTCCGGATTCCAGCTGGTGGAGCAGGTTTCCTGGATCCCCAGCCTGAGCGTGACCTATTTCGTCGGCATCGACGGGATGGCGTTGCTGCTGATCCTCCTGACGACGTTCCTCACGCCGCTCGCGTTGCTCGGAACATGGGATTCCGTGACGCATCGCCTGAAAGAATACACGGTCATGGTCCTTCTGCTTGAGGTGGGCATGATCGGCGTGTTCTCCGCTCTGGACCTCTTTCTCTTCTACGTCTTCTGGGAAGCGATGCTTATTCCGATGTATTTCATCATCGGTATCTGGGGGGGGAAGGACCGCATCTACGCGGCGGTCAAGTTCTTCCTCTTCACGCTCTCCGGCAGTCTCTTGATGCTGGTCGCCATCCTGTCGCTGGGCTACTTCGCGTCCCTCGCTCCCGGCGGCCAGTTCACGACGAACCTGCTGGACCTCTATCGCATCGCGGCCGATATCCCGGTCGATGTGCAGATGTGGATGTTCCTCGCGTTCGCGCTCAGCTTCGCAATCAAAGTGCCGCTCTTCCCCCTGCATACGTGGCTTCCCGACGCGCACGTGCAGGCCCCCACGGCCGGAAGCGTCCTCCTTGCAGGCGTTCTGCTGAAGATGGGAACGTACGGATTCATCCGGTTCTGTCTCCCGCTCTTCTCGGAAGCCTCCTTACGTGCGATGCCGTATGTCGCCACGCTCGCTGTCATCGGAATCGTGTACGGTGCGCTCGTTGCCATGGTGCAGACCGACATCAAGAAGTTGGTCGCGTACTCCTCCGTCTCCCATCTCGGCTTCGTCATGCTGGGTATCTTCGCCATGACCGAGGAGGGGATCCAGGGGGCAATCATCCAGATGGTGAACCACGGGTTGTCCACCGGTGCGCTCTTCTTGCTCGTCGGGATGATCTACGATCGCACGCATACGCGCGAGATCGATGCCTATGGCGGCGTGTCCAAGCTCATGCCAGTGTATGCGACCTTCCTCATGATCATCTCGCTCTCGTCGATCGGCTTGCCGGGACTGAATGGATTCGTCGGCGAGTTCCTCATTCTGCTTGGTGCCTTCAAATCCGGGATACTCGACGGACGTGTCTATGCGGTCATTGCGGGACTCGGCGTGATCTTCTCGGCCGTCTACATGCTCTGGATGTACCAGCGGGTGATGATGGGGCCGGTGCGGGCAGACGGTCTCTACGGCGGCCACCGGCTGCACGACCTGAACATCCGCGAGATCGCGGTCCTTGTACCAATCGTCGTCTTTGTCGTTTGGATCGGAGTGTATCCGAAGCCCTTCCTGAAGATCTCCGCGCCGGTCGCAAAGCAGACGGTGGAGCATATGCAGAAGGTCCAGCAGGGCGTCCCGGTCCCATTCGCGCCAATGACGAATCGATAGAGGCCCCGCCGACGATGCGAATGACAAAAGCAAACCGGAAGTTCATTGTCCTTGCCTCTCTCGGTGCGATCGTGGCGATGGTGGTCTACAATCTGCTGGACCACACGATGCACGCCGTGACCATCCTTCCAGTCAATCCCTGGTTCATCGTACCGTTCGCGGTGCTGCTGCTCGCGATCGCCTTGATGCCGTTCATCAACCGGCACTGGTGGGAAAAGAACTATCCCAACGTCGCGTATGCGCTCGGGTTCGTGGTGGTCTTCTACTATG
>JBFYQI010000037.1:0-2761 GCA_041302875.1 Ignavibacteria bacterium | reverse complement strand
ATACACGCCGCCGAAGGCCAGCCAGGCGAACAGCAAGCTATCGAAAGGCGTGCTCACTGCATTGCTCGCGACGACGCGCATCCATTGACGGCTCTCCCCCATGCGTTTGATCCAGACACGGTAGACCTCCGTATCGAGAAGCTCGGCGGCGACCTCAGCAACAATGGAAGCGGCAACGATTCGCCACACGGGGGAAAGAACCGCAGCAAAGGCGTCCTGCGGTCCCACGAGCGGGTCACCCGGAAGGATCGACACGATCCAGAAGAACACCGCCATCACGATGTTGATGCCCGCCGCGGTGAGGATCAACATGCGTGCGGCACGGATTCCGAGCGACTTGTGCACCAGATCGCGAAGCGTGAAGGTGAGAGGATACACCAATGTCCCCGCATCCATCGACACCCCCGCTACGGCGACGATCTTGAGGCTCGCGATATCTCCCAGCATCTGCGCGGCAAGATACGAAGCCAGGACGACGATCGACCGCGCCGTCAAGGACGAGGTCCTGGACTTTTCGGCGGCGGCGCAGTCCCCACGGCATGGATGGACAATTCGTCTCCCGATTCCTTCACGCGCACGTGCAGAACACGGGTTGCAGAGCTGTGATGCCACCCCTCACCCGTTGGAAGCGCACGCATACGGAGAAGTTTCCTTTCCCCCACAGAGACCATGCCGGGTGCACGCTCCACGCCAATGAGACGGATATCAACGAATCGGTTCGGCACGGGCAGCGCTCCGTTTGCGCGCCCCAACGTGAACCGCAGTTCCCCGGACTCCCGATGTTGCGAAAGAGAGCGGAGCAAATACCCGCCACGCTCGTAATCGAAGGAGATGCCGTCGTCACCATAGTATTCGGAAGACGAGTTCGCAGCCGGGTAGACTGTCAGGGTGAGCGGATTCACTCCCGCTTGATCGACGTATTGCAGAATCTGTTGTGTCGGGATAATCGCTCCTTCTCGCACGAAGACTGGAATGCGTTCGAGCGGTGCCGTAACGCGGACATCCCGTCCCCCTTCATATCGTTCGTTCGTCCAGAAGTCGTACCAGATCCCTGCCGGGAGGTGGACATCCCGTTCCCGCTCGCCCAGCCACAAGACCGGAGCGACCAGCAGGTCGTCTCCAAATAGGAATTCCGTGTCATTCCAGACCGCTCCACTGTCGCTCGGGTACGAAAAGATCAACGGGCGCATCACGGGAATGCCTGTCTCGGATGCCTGTCGCATCGCGTTGTAGAGATATGGCAATAATCGATAGCGCAACTCGATCGTGGCGCGATTGATGGACTCGAAGCGGGCGCCGAACGACCACGGTTCCTGATCGGGACTGCCGATGACCGTATGCGTTCGCATGAGCGGGGTAAACACCGCGAATTGCAGCCAGCGCGCATACAACTCCCCATCTGGCGCGCCGATGAATCCCCCGATGTCGCTCCCGACGAACGGCTGTCCAGAGATGCTCATGCCGAGACACATCGGCACCGCGAGTTGGAGATGCTCCCAGGAGGAGACGTTGTCCCCCGTCCACGCGGCTGCGAAGCGGTGTCCTCCGGCGAACGAAGCGCGGGTCAGAATGAACGGCCGTTCGTTCGGACGGGCTTCGCGGGCGGCGGCGTACGTCGCCTCCGTCATCTGCATGCCATAGACGTTGTGGTTCTTCGCATGGGTCGTTCGCTCGCCGCCGTCATCGTGGATGACCGACAGGTCGATGGTCTTCGTCGGAACGTCAAAGACCGATGGTTCATTCATGTCGGTCCAGAATCCCCGCACTCCCGTCTCACGCAGTTCGGCGATTGATCGACTCCACCACGCGCGAGTCGACGGCTTCGAGAAATCAGGAAATGCGCATGTCCCCGGCCATACGTTGCCGAGGAAGATATCGCCGCTCGGATACTTCAGAAACACCTCTTCCTGCATTCCCGTGCGATACGCCCGGTATGCGGTGTCCACCTTGATGCCCGGATCGATGATCGGAACGACCTTGAATCCGTCGCGGGCAAGGTCGGCCAGGAGTTCCGCAGGACGCGGGAAGTTCCCCTCATTCCACGTGAAGACGCGATACCCCTCCATGTAATCGATGTCCAGATAGATCACATCACACGGGATCCGCTTCTGCCGGAACGTGCGGGCGATCTGCCGCACCTTGGCATCCGGTGTGTAACTCCACCGGCTTTGCTGATATCCCAGCGCCCATCGCGGCGGCAACGGCATCCGTCCCACGAGCTCCGTGTATTGCCGTAGGACATCCGCGGGTGTCGGCCCGGCAAAGACATAATAGTCGATCTCCCCTCCGTTGGCTCCGAACGCGTATCGCGCATCGGACTCAACGCCGAAGTCAAATGAACTCCGATACGAATTGTCGAAAATGATCCCCTGCGCCCGGCCGTCCCGGATGGTCATGATGAATGGAACGGACTGATACAACGGGTCCGTGTCCGCACGATATGCGGGAATGTCGGAATTCCAGAGCGAGTAGCTTTTCGATGTCCGGTTCAGGATCCCGGATTTCTCTCCGAGCCCGAAGAAATGCTCGTTGCTGATGCGCTGCTTCCACACGCGGACTTCCGCACCATCCCACGCCATCCCCCGCGCCGCATCCTGGTTCAGGATCGTTCCATCAGCCGCGTGAACCGAAACGCGGAGCGGATGCTTGCGGACGTTGACTGTCATCCTCGCGGAGGAGAGGCGTACAAGGCTATCGTCTTCCGCCGCGACCATCTGCACCGCCGGACGATCCTTCGGGAGCACTGCGACAGATCGGGAAG
>JBFYQI010000017.1:0-2708 GCA_041302875.1 Ignavibacteria bacterium | reverse complement strand
GTCTGGGAGAGATCAATCTCCCGGCGGTTCAACCTGGTTCCAGCATCATGCCGGGGAAGGTGAACCCGGTCATACCCGAGGTCATCAACCAGATCGCCTTCCGCGTGATCGGGAGTGATGTGGCGGTCACGATAGCGGCGGCGTCCGGGCAACTCCAGTTGAATGCGTTCGAGCCGATCATCGGATACAGCATCTTCGAATCCATCCGTTCGCTCAATGACGGATGCAGGATACTTGCGGACAAATGCGTGTCGGGTATCAAGGCGAATGTGGAGCGTTGCCGCACGAATGTCGAGCGCAGTCCGGGGCTTGCGACGATCCTGAATCCCTTCATCGGCTATGAGCGCGCTGCGGCCATCGCAAAGGAATGCCTCGCGACAGGGAGGCCCGTCGCTGACCTTGTGCTTGCACGCGGTTGGATGACGAAACAGGAACTCGACCGTGTCATGCGTCCTGAGTTGATGACTCGTCCGACGATGACCAGCAGATCGACGAAACGGAAGCTGCGCGGTCATTAGCGCAGGGAGATAGAGATGCCTGCCAAGGATCAACAAGACGAAGGCGAGAAGAGAATGCGTATCCATGGTGTCTTTCCACCGATGCTGACCCCGTTCGCCCCACGCGGTGATGTAGATGAAGGAGCATTCGTTTCGAACATCGAGAAGTGGAATCGAACGCCGCTGGCGGGATTTGTCGTTCTCGGATCGAATAGCGAAGCCGCGTATTTGACGGAGGCGGAAAAACTGCGACTCATTGAATTGACGAGCGAACGCGCCGCCTCCGACAAAATGGTCGTTGCAGGGACGGGGGTCGAGTCAACGCAGGAGACCGTGCATTTGACGAACGAAGCCGCGAGGCGTGGTGCTCAAGCGGCGCTCGTCCTCACGCCGGGTTATTACACGGACAAGATGGATGATCGGGCATTGATCGCGCACTTCACGGCGGTCGCGGATGCGGCGATGATTCCGATTCTGCTTTACAATGTTCCCAAGTTCACGCACGTGACCATTTCGGTACGAGCGATCGAGACGTTGGCTCGCCATTCGAACATCGTAGGTATGAAGGACAGTTCCGGAGATGTTCCGCGTTTGACCGCGATTCTCAACGCAGTTCCGGATCGATTCAATCTGATCGTTGGCACGGCGGCTGCTTGGTTTCCTGCGATTGCGCTCGGCATGCAAGCCGGGATCCTGGCGTTAGCGAATTGCGCTCCCAATGAGAGCGCACGTGTGCTCTCTTTGTTTGAGGAAGGGAAGAGCGACGACGCGCGCGAATTGCACAACCGTCTCTTTGCGTTGAATGCGGCAATCACGGCAACCTATGGTGTTGCGGGGTTGAAACATGCAGCGGAGGTGTGCGGATATGCAGGAGGCGCGGTGCGGAGTCCGTTGCAGCCGTTGCGGGAAGAAGAGAAGAGAGTGATTGAGCGGTTGTGCAGGGAAGCGGGAGTGGTGGAGTGAAGGAAGCAATGGGCTGAGCGGGTGGATGTTGAGAAGAACAACGGGAAAACCGAGTTCCCACGAGGGCAAGAAAAATGAGGAGGGGATTGGTATTCACTTTCCGGAATTCGTGGTGTAAAGTTGGCCAGTGATTGGGAATGAGATTTGGTACGCCGAAGGGGGGGCTTAAGCCCCTTAAGCCCCCTAATGGGCGGGCTCGAAGCACACAACCTTCGTTTTCCCCCCAGAACCCGTCCCATTCCTCCTCCCTTTCCCTTCCCAATCTTCCCCCTCCCAACTCCACTCCAATCCTCCCAATCCTGCTCTTATCCAATCCTCCAAACCATTCTTCTCACTCGCAAAAAATCTTCGGTCTTTCCTGAGAGGCGATTCCGGACATTCGTCATCAACAAGTGAGAAATCCTCTCTCCAAGTCACCTTCGTCGGATGTCTCGCCATCGTCCCTTCTCTTCTTGTTATTCGTCCCGAACTCCTGTATTTTCTGAAACACAGCGGGATCTGCGTTCCCGCGTTCACCAATGCCGCTGCACCCGTATCACCCCGGATTCCCTCGGCTCACCCGGTCCGGCGACACAGCGGATGGCTCGATGTCTTTGCTCATTCAACACGGCCTCGTTGTCTCTTCCCAGCATTCCAATCCGTCCGACCTCTTCATCCGGGACGGCATCATTGCCGACATCGGGCCGTCGCTCTCACAGCGGGCGGACACGGTCATTGATGCTTCAGGAAAGTACGTGATCCCCGGCGCGATCGACGTCCATACGCATCTCGATGCCCCGGTCGGCGGCACGACCTCCAGTGACGATTTCGAATCCGGCACGCGCGCTGCGGCATTCGGCGGCACGACCTGCATCATCGACTTTGCGACGCAATCGCGCGGTCAACGCCTGACGGACGTGCTTCATGCATGGAAGACGAAGGCACATTCGTCGACGATCGACTATGGCCTCCACATGATCGTGGTGGACCTCCCTGAGAACCGCCTGCAGGACCTCGATGCACTCGTCGAGGAAGGCGTCACGAGCTTTAAGGTCTTCACCGCGTACCCCGGCGTTCTGATGATCGACGACGCGACGATCTTCCGCATCCTTCGCCGAGCAGCCTCCATCGGTGCGTTGGTGTGCGTCCACGCCGAAAATGGTACTGTCATCGATCTGCTCGTGCGGGAAGCGCTCGCGGCGGGAAACACTTCTCCGGTTTATCATGCACTGACCCGCCCCCCGGTGACAGAAGCGGAAGCAGTCCATC